>CAXDMJ010000005.1:0-57050 GCA_963990035.1 uncultured Candidatus Poseidoniales archaeon
CACCAATTATTTGACCAATTGTACCGACTTCAGTATCACATTCTTGTTCAACTCTGTCATCTATATATCCAGTTACTGAAATTGAAATTAGAAATAATATAAAGCCTAATATTCCCAAAGCAAAAAAAATGATGCCACCCTTGTTCATACATATAGCAAAGTATCTTTCCTATTGAATGCTCTTAGTACGAGCATTCATCAGCCCCTCTCTCTTGCGATAAACATGACCTTCGAAGCAATTTCATTAGAGGTAGGCCAAATGGCACCTGATTTTGAAGCGGAATTAACTAATGGTGATATGATAAAACTCTCAGAGGTTTTAAAATCTGGGGAAAATGTAGTACTTTATTTCTATCCTAAAGATAGTACTCCAGGCTGTACAGTCCAAGCTTGTGATTTCAGAGATAACTTTTCAAGTCTTCAATCAGCAGGTTATAGAGTAATTGGAGTTTCCAAAGATTCTTCTAAATCTCATCAGAAATTTATAGATAAATATGAACTCCCTTTCGAACTAATTGTAGATCCTGATATTATTTTACATCAAAGTTATGGTGTATGGAGAGAAAAAATGAACTATGGTAAAACCTATCTTGGCGTATCTCGTTCAACATTTGTTATTGGAACCGATGGTAAATTAATTTCTGTTGGATATAATGTTAGAGCTAGTGGACATGTTGATAGATTAGTTCGAGAATTAGGTATTGAGTGATTAGAGTGGATGTATCCCAGAGAAGAGAAATAGTTTCTCGATTTCTTAGAAGATGTGTAACTTATGCTGATGCTTCCATTGATCGTAAAAAATCAAGAGGTGAAGACGAGCAAGATATATTGAATTGGGAAAATTATCGTCAATTCACATCTTTTTCAGCTTCCGAAGTAGAATCAGGTGAGCTTGATACCTGGTTAGAAGATGGTGATTATGAATCGGAACCAATTAGCCATATCTCTTTAGATGGTGACAATTTAGTTTCTAAGTTGGAAGATTTATCTCATGATGAAAGAAGAAATTGGCTTTCATCTTTGATGATGCCTCGCCCTATCTCATTAGTTGGAACAGTAAGTTCTGATGGTGTGCAAAATTTAGCCCCAATGTCATCCATTGGTGTAGTTTCAAATACGCCCCCATTAATCACAATTAGTCTTTCCAAAAGTAGAGATGGTAAAGAAAGAGATACTTTGGTTAATCTTCGTAATTCAGGTATTGGTTCATCATGTATGGTATTCATACTTCCTGCTGATCTTGATTCTGCTAGAAATGTTCAACAAACCTCTGCAAAATTGCCAATAACTGAATCTGAATGGGATTTAATTAGCGGTCAGGTGGAATCTGATGATGGTCTTTCTCTTCTTTCTTCGTCCATAGCTGCAATGCATTGTAAAATGGTAGAAATACACCCTCTTCCCGAAGGATCTTTAGCATCTTTAGTTGTACTTCGTGTCGAATCGATAATTACATCTAATGGAATTGATTCTTCTAATATCCCTCAGAAACTAATGCAGATTGATTATAATAAATTAGGACCTAGTTCTAATAAAAATGACTGGGATTTTGAAGTATTTTATTGAGATTCAATTTGGCTAGATAATTGTTCTAAAACTTTCATCCCTAATCTATGACTTTTAGTATCTACTCTCATCCCTAATCCAGGCACCATCAATAATGAATCGCTTTCATTTAAAGAAAATACTGGTATTCCAACTCTTTCACCTAATAGTTCCACTTTTCTTTTACAAACATCTTTTTGAGCCGGCATATGCGACAACGAGCTAATATCTACTAGTAACATATCTCCTCTTGCTAATTCATTTTCTATCCCATCTAATGATATTCTATGGTAATCATCTGGTTTCATATAAATTACATTTCTTTTAGCTAAAGGAGTCAGTCTCTCGGTTCTTTCTGACCACAAGGAATCTCCTAGATCGTGAAAATCAGCTCTTGAATTTGATCTCGGACCTGGGTTTGCTGAACCAAGATTTTTCTTGACAGTTCTCGAAATTGTTTTATTTGGATCAGGTAAACCTAGAAGCTTGAATAGATTAACCATATCTTGTCCTATTCCTCTTCACCAATTAGTTCTTCTATCTCTGATACGCTCATAACCTCATTTAGTGATATTGTTTTGTCACTCAAAAAAGTATTTTCATCTTCGAGTAACTTTATTTGTTCCTCGCTTGTTCTCGTGTCTTCCTCTTTGAAATCCATTAGTAAATCATCATCATCATCATTATTTTTTATAACAATATTTTCTTTATCTTCTTTGATTCTTTTTTTACTAATTTTTTGTTTTTGTTTTTCCTCACTGAATGGGTCATAATCAGGGTCGTCAAATGCATCATCCATTGATACTTTTCTTCTCGTTTGAGAAATATCTACAATTACTTCTTTCTTCTTTAGCAATAATGCCATTCCAACAAGTAAAATCGTAATTAATAGAATTATGACTATACCTATAGGGCTGAGAATAAATCCAGATAATGAAAAAGGTATTTCTTGTACCTTTATTTTCATTGTCATTGAATCTGTTTTATCACCATCATCTACAGTTAATTGTATTACTTTATCACCTGCATCATCGTATTTCCAAGATACTGTTTGTCCAGTGATATCTCTATCATTATTTTTATTGCCATCACCATCGCTATCTCTTGAAACATCCATATCCCAATAATATTTCATATTCTGCATGTCAAAATCGGAGTCAGTAGTGCCATTACCTGTAAGAATAATTTCATCGCCTGCCATTGGTTGAGATTCACTAATTGATAAACCAACATTTGGTTTCATATTTCTAACATCAATAGGTATCTCTATAGAAGCAATTTCACCATCATTATCAGTCACATGGAATCTTATTCTATCAGGCGCGGTATTTGAATCAGGCCATGAGTGTACTAATTGATAAGATGCTACATCACAATCGTCATTTATTGTCCCCATATTATCTGAATTTGTATATGGGTCAAGATCATAACATGGAATAAGGCTCTGCATATCATATAATGTATCATCAACTATAATCGTCAATTCTATATTGTCATCTTCTTCAACTGGTAGTGGTTGAGAAAATGGACGAATAGTTGGTGGGAGATTATTTACTTTGAACGGAACAGTCATTAAATCAGTACTTTCATCATTATTGTCAAATACTTGATAAGTTGCTATATGTTGTCCTTCTATGTTGTATGTATATACTATTGAACTAACAAGTCCTTCTTGTATATTTTGAACGTCTGGTTCATCTTCAGCATCTGGTTTCCATACATGCTGTAATGTACTCATATCGTTTTCAGAATCTTGAGCCCAACCTCTAATTGTCAATTGGTCTCCTTCATTTACATCATAAAGCCCGAATGAATTAGGGATAATTCTATTTCCATCAAAAAGAACCTCCCATTCCGGATCATATGGAGCAATATTAGTTACATCTATTGTGTATAACTCAGTAATTTCTTCTCCATCGTCATCCATTGCATTAACTTCTATGGTATATGGCCCCTCTTCGGTTGGTGTTACAGTACATTTAACGCCTAAAACACCTTGTTCACAAGGTGCATTCCAGATGATATCAACTGGAGCATCTGGATTTTGAGTATCTAAGTCAATTCTCTCAGTAATTTCAAATGTTACTGGAGTGAGTACTGGGCTGAATTCAGATTCTACAGATACTGTTATTTCTGGTGCTCTATTCAGTATTGTAATGTCACGACTTACTGAATCATAATCACTCTCTCCATCAGTTATTACCATATTAACTGTGAATATTCCATCATCATCCCATGTATATTCAAAAATACAATCACTTTCTTGAGATGTCACAATATTTCCTGCTAAACTTTGTACTGAAAAGGTACACTCGAAACCTCCTCCATCTGGATCATATGAGTTGAGTCCATTAAAAGATACTTCATTTAGAGTCAATGATTCATCATACATTGTCAATAAAGCAATTGGTAATGATCCGATGAAAAGATTAAATTCACCTGCATTATTTATCAAATCACCATCTTCTAAATCAATATTAAATTGAATACTAATCATTCCAAATGGCTGATTCGAAGGGACAACCCAAGATACCTCGACTCTTGATTCTTCCAGACTCGACAAGGATGGAATACTTGTTTCTGTAACTGTTCCATCTGGTTCAGTTATCTGTAGAATTGATGGTGGTGATTCTCTTAATCCTTTATTTATAACTGGAATACTGAATGTCATCATATCATTTCTTATTCCTGTAAATCCTATGTTGTCATCTAAGGTGACAGTTGTGTTTAATCTTGTTCTTTCTACTGAAACACCTTCTTGATTTGCATATAAATCAATTTCATAAACCTCTGGATCAATTGTTATTGTCGATACGCCAATTGTCTTTGAAGTATCAATCCAAGCCAGAATGCCGTGACTTCCTAAATCTTCACAATTATTACAGAGTCCTTCAGAATTTGAATTATCCGCAGAATCTCCAGTATTAAATATGACATGTGCACTTCCATTAGATGCCGTAGTTAAAGTTTCTATTTCTCCATTAATCTCATATCTAAACTCTAATTGCTGATTTCCAATAGCGTTTCCATTATTATTTGTCACATTAATCCAAGCAGAGGTATCAATATTAATCGGTGATAAAGGAAATTCTACATCGATATTAATTATTTTTAGCCTACTAGATGCTTGATAAGATGATAATGAATGAACTGCAGTGAATCCCAAGCTTTCAACAGTTTCCATCTTTATATCTCCTCTAATAGCTGGACAAAACCATTTGTATCCCGTGTCATCTCCATCTCCATTTGTACTAGATATATTGTATGATACAGCACAGCCACTATAACCAACTCCCGAAAATCCTTGACTTACTACTTCAAAATTTGAATTACTTTGCGACACACTATTTTCAGGTATATCTACGTAATCACTTTGGCCATCAAAAGTAGTAGTTGTAGTATAATCTTGACCCCATACCTCACCTACCGAGAGTGGGAAGTCATAGCCTTCAAGAGGTGGTGAATATGCTTGGTTAACTTCTAGTGTACCAACTGAGACGTCTACACACCACCACAAGAAATCTCTACAAAAATTAATCACAATAGTTGCTTCTTGAGATACTGTTGCAAGATCTGATGAGCGTATTACTGTTACAGTCTGCATAGTTACTTCTAAGTCACCCGGTTGACCATCTAAATTGATATTATTTGCCTCATAATATCCATCTGCCTCTAACTTGTAAACAAGAGATGTAGTATTATCTACATCTTCTAAATAAATATCTGTAACTGTACTTTCTAATGTACCAGTTAGTTCTTCTAAATCAGTATTAACTCCAGATGCGATAATGAAATCTACCATGTCAAGATATCCATTATAATTCCATCTATCATTTATTTGCCATGATGGAATATCTATCAAATTCGCATTTCTCGATATTGAATTGAAATTTATTTGGCTTTCTTCAATTTCAACAGTATTGTTTTCAGGAGTATAAATCCCAGTAAATGTAGAAATTAATAATAAAAATGTCAGTAGATAAACTGTCTCAGTCCGAGAGCGCATAGCGCTCTCGCATGGTTACTTACACATCAATCTCGCGATTGGCAGTTCTCAAATGAAATTTCAAAGTAAATCTGCTAATTCATCTTGAATAAACTGAACAGCCTCAAGGATTTCATCCTTATGTCTTGCACCAGTTATAACCATTTTTCCACTACCGAAAATCAAGCATACAACTTTAGGATAGTCTAATCTATAGATAAGTCCAGGAAACTGCTCTGGTTCATATTCAACTTTGTCAAAAGGTAAGTGGAATGTTAGATTATTTAGATTTAACTTCCTAGGTAGAGCAGCTAATGGTTCACCTTCTCGTATCCCACGAATTCTCGAATCATTTTCTTCAACTTCCTCGTCTGTAGCTGCTCTTATAGCGCCGCCATCTAAATCAATAACGCGTGTATTATTATCATCCATTCTAGCAGTCCCATTATAATCTTCAGGATAGAACAGAGAATATGTAGCAACCATATTTTGAACTTCTATTTCTACATCTTTCAAATCCCAAGTCTCAATACCTGCATTTCGCAGATCAGCAGTCATTCTTTCAATACCTGTGTGGATATTTTGCTCATTCTTTCCACCTGTGCAAACCGCTCTTCCTGAACGGAACATTAGAATTGCAAGTTTTGGATCTACAACTCTATAAACAACTCCTGGGAACTGTTCAGGTTCATACTCACAATTCAATTGAATTGCGATATCCGGAAGATCTAGTTCTTCCGCGACTCGGGTTGATGCAACTACATTCACTACAGTTAGGCGTTCTTCGTCACTAAGCATATCGCTCGCACTGACATTCCCTTTATAAAGAATAGTTGTCATGAAATCGAAGGATTCAATAGTTTTAGTATGATTATTCTCTCATTCTTTCTTTATTCGAGCACCCTTAGAGCCAAATTTCGAAATTAATGGTTTTCCTCCACAGAGTTCTATTTCTTGAGCAACTCTCTCAGGATTATCAGTCAATGCAACCATGCACCCGCCACCCCCAGCTCCAGTTAATTTTGAACCAAATGAATACTCTCTAGTTGCAAAAACCATATTATCCAGTGACTTATTACTTACTCCAAGAATTTTTAATTTTTCATGACAACTATTCATTGCGATACCCACCGCTTCTAAATTCCCTAATTCTAATGCCGTTAAACCTGCTTTAGTAATATTTTCAATTGCTTGCATCTCATCATGAAGTTCAGGATTTTGTTTTAGTCTATCTGCAACTCCTGATACCATATCTCCAGTAGGCGCTGCTTCTCCTGTAAATCCAAGAACTAACCATGCATCATTAATATTTTTGTGTAAATCTACACTGTGAATTGACCAACTTCTTTCACCCTCTGGGGTTAATAATTTAGTGTTGAAAACATGCTTTAATGTTGGAATTTTTTCACCCGAAACTACAACACAACCTCCTAATGAACTAGTCGCTGAATCAGTTGGGCTGGCTCTTCCAGCCTGTGCACTTGCTTCCGCAGAGTGGCCAATTTTTGCTAATTTTATCAAATTAATGTCTTCTTCAGGTTTCGTTAAATTATGAAGAGCCGCTCCCATAGCATTCGAAAGTGCTGCGCTAGATCCAAGTCCTGCTGCTGAAAATAAATTTGATTGAATATTTATCTTAAGAGGAGGTCCATTATAATCAAAAATTTCACTAATGATATGTTGGATATGAGGATTCTTTGATGCTTGATATTCCACAACTGTGTTAGTATAATGAGAATTCTTAATTTCCCATTGTTGTGAAAACTCAAGTTTAACTTCTACTCCTGCATCAATTGCTACTGCTACCGCAGGGTGTCCGTAGACTACTGCATGTTCTCCAAATAAGATACACTTGCCGGGGGCGAAGGCAGTTGACATGACTACCGGTAAAGGGTCTAGGAAATTAGTATTGGGGATGTCATATCAATCGGTTAATTGAAAGTGGTGTTTCTCTTCCGAGGCATATTCAGGTATTGGTTAAGTCGGGAGTAATAGAAAATGAAACACCCTTTAGAGATGCAATATGGACCTCTAGATGGATGGATAATTCTACTTATAATGGGTGGATTATCCATCTCTTTCTTTTCTTATCAAGTGATTAAAGCCACGAGATTAGTAATGCTTGGTGCTCCTGATAACCGTTTTGATTCTTGGGGAATAAGAATTAAAGAAATGCTTGTAGGATGGTTGGGTCAGAAGAAAGTACTTCGAGATAAAATTGCTGGAACAATGCATGTACTCATGTTCTGGGGTTTTCTTATGCTCGGAAGCGATATGCTTGATCTTGTTAGTGCAAACTATTTTTCTGAGCATATACTACCTTCATTCCTTAATAATCCATGGAATGGTATTGTAGAATTGGGATATACTACTGCTTTACTGGGTGCACTGGCTGCTTTAATTAGAAGAGTACTATTTACTCCAGAGAAACTTAAAGGTAAATCTCAGTTAGAAGGTAATTTTATCTTAGTATTGATTTTAACTATAACTTCTACTTCTTTTATCATAGAATCACCTGAAAACCCTGATAGCCTCTGGGAACCTTTTGGTTTCTGGGTTTCTGGTTTAGGTTTATCTGAGAACTTTATAGTAGCATCTTATTGGGCTCACATGGTTTCAATTTGTTGCTTCTTAATATTAATCCCATTATCTAAGCACATGCATCTCGTTATGGCTATACCAAACGTATTCTTCCATGACACGCAGGCATCAGGTAAAATGCGACCATTAGCAATTGGCGATGATGGTAAAGCCGTACCTTTAGAAGATCTTGATATAGATTCTTTTGGAGTTAGTACTTTCGATCAATATACTTGGAGACAGATAATTGATGGTTGGTCATGCACATCTTGTGCACGATGTCAAGATGTCTGCCCTGCTTATGAGTCTGGTAAAGGGTTGAATCCTATGCAAGTAATACATGATGTACGAGATTATGCTAATGAATATGCCCCTATTCTCTTGAGAGGTGAAAATCCCGAAGAAACCATGCTAGCAAGAATAACTAGCGAAGCAGTTTGGGCGTGTACAACTTGTAATGCGTGTGTTGATATTTGTCCTCTATATATCGAGCATGTACCTAAACTAACTGAACTAAGAAGAAATGCTATGATGGAAACAATGGATTATCCTGAAGAATTAAATGTTGCAATGGGTAATCTAGAATCTGCATCTAATCCTTATGGCTTTGGCCCGCATGAAAGAGCAGATTGGGCGTCAGATTTAGATGTGAAAGTAGGTGAACCTGCTGAATATATTTACTTTGTAGGTTGTGCGGCTAGTTTCGATGAAAGAAATCAAAAGGTTGCTCGTGCAACTATATCTTTAATGAAAGAAGCCGGATTGGATGTTGGGATTCTTGGAATGCAAGAAGGATGTTCTGGTGACCCTGCGAGACGTGCTGGTAACGAATATTTATTCCAAATGTTAGCTGAGACTAATATTACAACATTTCAAGAACTAGGTGTCAAAAGAATTGTAGCTTCTTGTCCTCACTGCTTCCATACATTAGGTAAGGAATATGCGGATTATGGTGCTGATGAACTAGAGGTATTCCATCATACTGAGATAATGGCAAAATTACAAGAAGAAGGTAAACTTCCTGCATTTGATAAAGATGGAACAAGTATCACTTATCATGACCCTTGCTATCTTGGACGTATAGGTGATGTAATCGATGAGCCAAGATCAGTACTTGGTGGAATTGATGTTGAAGTTGAAAGACATGGTAAAGATTCTTTCTGCTGTGGCGCAGGTGGTGCTCAAATGTGGATGGAAGAAGATTCTGATAAGAGAGTGAATAAGATCCGTGCAGAAGAAATTGCAGCCACAGGCTGCGATACAGTTGCAATAGGTTGTCCATTTTGCTCTGTTATGGTAAAAGATGGTCTTGATTCAGTAGGTTCTGAAATGGATGTAAAAGATGTAGCGGAGTTACTTTGGGAGCAAATTGTTGCTCGAGACGAAGAAATCCATGCTTCAGCAAATGTAACACCTGAGTAGTCAGTATTATCTTAAACTCAATCTCTTTCGCGAGGTTATGAGTGATGATTTCAAATTTCTAGGCCAATCAATACCAAACTTTGCAATTATTTGCGGTGGTATCCTTATCTTATGGGGAATTGCCTCTTATGCAATAAGCGATACTGGTAGTATAACTGCATTAATTCCTTCATTTTTTGGAACTCCTCTATTGGTACTTGGATTTATTTCAATAAAAAATCAAGAAAATAAGCATCATTATATGCATGCATGCATGGTATTTGCTCTGATATCAGTTTTAGGAGGTCTTAGGATTTTCTCTCTAGATGATGCTAGTAATTTGACTTTAGCATCCCATGTTATCTTAATTATAATTGGTGCAGTATTTATGGTTGGAGGAATTCTTTCATTCAGGCACGCACGAAAATTACGTGAACTACTCGGTAGTGAATGAAAATGAGGCCTTTAATCGGGATAACTACTTCTGTTAATTCACGAGATTATGAGGCTTCTAATCAATCTGTGATAATGTTACCTGAAACTTATCCTAAAGCCGTTAAAGCTGCAGGAGGGATTCCTCTTCTACTATCTGAGTGTGAAGATAGTGATGAATTATTAGATTGCTTAGATGGATTAATAATTTCTGGAGGTAGAGATATTAATCCTAAATTGTATAATCAGGATGCTCATGAAAAAACTATTGATTTCAGTGATAGTCAAGATAAATGGGAGATTTCTTTGATTGAAGGTGCTATAGAAAGAGATATTCCTCTACTTTGTATTTGCCGAGGGCATCAATTACTTTGCGTCATACGTGGAGGGGAACTATTCCAAGATCTACCTTCAACTGATGGTTATGAGAAACATGGTGAGACAGGTGGAAAATGGTCTCAACATACTGTAAAAATTGAATCTAATTCGTTAATTTCTGAATTATTAGGTGATGAGGTGATTGGTAATTCCGGACATCACCAAGGTGTAAGTGATGCAGGAGATTTGAGGGTTGTTGGTAGAACTTCAGATGGTTTAATCGAGGCAGTAGAATTAGACGATTGTCGTTTCCTAATATCTACTCAATGGCATCCTGAGATGCTAGGGCAAAACCCTATTTTCGAAGCTCTAATCCAAGCATCTATTGAATAATAATCAAACCAATTATTAGCCATACCTTCTACGGTAGTAGTATGGTGGATACAAGAAGTCCAGTTATTGGTATCACCTGTCCTGCCCGTCCTACTAAATGGGCTAACTGGGATATTGATGCTGTAGTGTTACCTACTACTTATCATAAAATGGTGATGAAATGTGGAGGAGTTCCACTACTAATTCCACCAGGATGTAGCTCCGATATAATCGACAGAATCGATGGATTGCTAATATCTGGTGGTCCAGATATAAATCCAGAACTCTATGGAGAAAAAAATGGTGCTTACACTAATGAAATATATCCTGAACAAGATTCCTCAGAGATTGAATTAATAAAATCAGCTATAACGAAAGATATCCCACTCTTATGCATCTGTCGTGGTTTCCAATTACTCTGTGTTATGAATGGTGGTAAATTACACCAACATTTACCTGAAACAGAAGGCTATGAAAATCATGGTGGATGGAATGGTGAAGTAACGGAACATGGGGTGGAAATCATTGAAGGGAGTAGATTAGGTGAGATTATGGGTAATCATATTAATGCCAACTCAACTCATCATCAAGGTGTATGTGATGCAGGTGATTTATCTATTTCAGCATATTCCAGTCATGATAATTTGATCGAAGCAGTTGAGATTAAACACCTCAAATTTTGTCTTGGTGTTCAATGGCACCCTGAACGTATAAATCATGTTAGTTTGTATCGTGCCTTCATTAAATCAGCGCGAGGTTAATGACTGTAAATGTGTACCATGATTTGATAGGTATGGTGCTGCGACTCTACGATACCCGTTCACGTAGTAAAAGAATCTTCGAAACATTGGTTCCTGGGAAGGTTGGAATTTACGTATGTGGGATTACTCCTTACTCACCTAGTCACATAGGCCATGCGCGTCAAGCAATTGCTTTCGACATTATTGTAAGATGGCTACGGAAAAGTGGTTTCATAGTCAATCATATTACTAATTTCACAGATATTGATGATAAAATCATAAGTATTGCTAACGAGGAAAATATCGATTTTATTGATGTCGCAAATAGAAATATCGCCGATTATTTTGAGGTTATGGATTTACTAAATGTAATTCCTGCTGACTCTTATCCAAGAGTTACTGATACAATACCTGAAATTATAGATATGATTAATCAACTAATCGATAATGGAAATGCTTACTCATCTCCAGATGGAGTATATTTCGAAATCGATACAGCACCTGAAAAATATGGTCAATTAACAGGACAAACATTAGAGATGGTTAGAGAGGGTGCAGGAGGTCGGGTTTCAGAGACAGGTTCTGGAAAGAAAAATCATAGAGATTTTGCCTTGTGGAAATTAGCAAAACCAGATGAACCATATTGGCCAAGTCCTTGGGGAGACGGACGTCCTGGTTGGCATATTGAATGTTCAGTAATGTCTTTGCAACACCTTGGTGAAAAATTCGACATACATGGTGGTGGTTCTGATTTAATGTTCCCTCACCATGAAGCAGAAATTTTTCAATCTGAATGTTGCTTAAATCATAATCCAGTAGTCCAATACTGGATACATAATGGAATGATTAATGTTGATGGCGAAAAAATGAGTAAATCATTAGGTAATTTTTGGACGATTAGAGATGCCATTTCTAAGGTTAACCCTTTAGAATTGAGATATTGTTTAATCAACGCTCCGTACAGACAACCAGTTGAATTTAACGATGTAATGCTTGAAGATTCATCAGATCATTATCAAAGACTAATATCATCTTATGGAGAAGGTCTTTCTTTATGTGGAAAAGAGTCATGGGGGAATTCTGAATTCTTGAAATCTGCTAGTACTAATTTTTCTAATGGTATGAATGATGATTTCAATACCAGAGTTGCAGTCGTAGAAGTTCAATCTGTAGTCAAGTACTTGAGAGAAAAAATTGATTCTAATCATACAGAAGAAATTTCTGCCTCTGTTTCGTGGTTGTCGGATTTTGCTGGGCTGATTCTAGGCCTATTGCCTGATGATGAATTTATTCTCAATGAAGTTAATCAGAAGATTGCAACTAAATCTGCTATTTCGGAGTTAGTTATTGATCTGTTAAATCAGAGGAAAATTGCGCGCAATGATAAGAATTGGAATCGAGCAGATGAAATCAGAAATGAATTAAATGAGATGGGTGTAATTGTTGAAGATTCTTCCAGTGGCCCAGTTTGGAGATTAAAATAAATTATTTTTCTTTTCTAAATCTTGGAATCTACAGCGAAGGACCGATAAGTCATATCACTTGCGTAATAATGTGTCTATCCCATCCGAGATTGAAACTACATGTGTTGTTTTGATTGTTTTTAGTACCTTGATGGCGGGATGTTTCACAATTCCTATCGGAGCGACAGATGTGCCTCCAGATTGGGATAAGGACTTAATTTATGTAGAAGATCCGTTAACTCATGAAGACCCTAGAGAATTTACTACTAGAACAATTACAGATAAAGGGTATGTAGAAGGTGAAGCTTTTTGGGCTGTATTCGGTAATGAAGAAGGGGGTAATTGTTGTGAACATTATCTTGCAGGAACTAAAGAAGGATGGATTGTTAATTTCGGAGGAGAGTATCCTACTTGGTCAGAAGATAGAGGGCATACTTGGAAGGAGTACCAGCCAACTATCCTCTCTCAACTCGGCTGTTTGGAACCTAAGCCTACTATTCCTGGGCAAGAGGGACTTGGCGAGGGAAGTATCGTTCAGGCAACAAATGGCGATTTAATTTCTATGGGGTGGTTTCCTTATCCCAGTGCTAGCGGAGCAGATCAATTCTATGCATTTCTCTATGACGCTGAAGATGAGGAATGGAGTTGGTGTTTCAATCGAACACCCGAACCATTTTATGATCGCTCATGGCAAGTTGAAGTAATAGGCCCGATTAACGGTGGTATCTATGGAAATGGCGACTATGCTAGCCTAGTAATATCTAATTTTTGGCATCAAGTGCAGAATGTTGGTGGACAAATCTCTACTGATGGTTTAAACTATGACTATTTTCCTTTTCCTGATAGGGATGGAACTCTAGATAGTATAGAAGTCAACCTAATTTCTGAAGATTTAGGAGTTGAATGGGACTTTACTAAGCCTCACAAGGAAATGAGAGCTTTCCCAGTTCCATCAGGGGGTCTGTATTTTCCAAACTACTTCATTGATGGTACTGACGCATATTTAGATACATCACTTAATTGGTGGTCAGCTACAAATCAAAATGGTTCATCTCTTCCCTCAGAGTATTGTGCATTTGATTCCTCTAGCGCGCTACATTGTGTGATTTCTGAATCAAATATGGTCACCCATCTTATGTCTTTAGATGGTGGTGAAAGTTGGCAAAATTTCACCTATGATTTATCAAATGATGCGAGTGCAATTGAAGAATTGGAATTCCATTCTAATGGAGTTCACGACCTCTTTGTTTTGAGTATTAGGTATCAAAGTTCTTTGGGCCCTGACGTTGACGTTGCATTCCATGTTCGTGATTTCTCTGAATCATTAAATCCTGATCAATTAACCTATATTGGTCAAGGTGATTTAGATTCTACATCAGGTGCAGGAGCAGATATTCGATTTGATTTTGCTAGTATGGGTATACTCCCTGATGGTGGTTCTTTCATTGCATATCATGACTCATCTGATCCAGATCCATTATTTGCAGTTGAAATGCTTCTTCCTATTGATTACGGTATGAGTATTGTATTCTAAATATAGAAATTCTCATGAAATAGTAATTAATCTAGTTGACTCACAGTAAATTTAACTTTACTTCCATCTACTTCAAAAGAGTTAGAATTATTTGTAATATTTTCTTCATTAAGGGTTGCTATACTTGCTCTTGTTTCATTCAGTATATGATTCCAATCATCTATGAATAAATCCTGACCATCTACACATACATCAAGTCTTATTGATGATTCTACATCAAGATTTATTTCCTTTCTTTTTGCTTGTACGTGCCTAATAATATCTCTCGCCAATCCTTTAGATAATAACTCCTCATTGAGTCTCATATCAAGAACCAGAGATACATCTCCAATCTCATCTATAGATATAGTTGCAGCTGCATAACCATCTTTCTCAACTCTCTTAATCTCTATATCTTCCATTGTTATGTCATAACCTTCTATAATACAAATCTCTGCTTCTATTTCAAGCAGAATATTATCTGGGTCGGCGTCTGCTAATAAACTCAGTACAGCAGGTAAATCTTGTCTACATTTCTTACCTAATGCTTTACGATTTGGAGCGATTTGAATTTTCTGAAATCGATCTAAATCTTCTTCAGTAGTTAATACTTCAACATTTAATTCCTCTGCTAAAATCTCATGGAATTCAGAAATATCTGGCCCACCTACAATCCATCCTGATTTGCATGGTAGCCGTTGCCTTCGACCTGCATCTACGCGAACTCTTCTACCAGTTTCTGCTAATTTCCTTACTAAAGCCATTTCTTGTTCTAAAACCCAGTTTTGAGGAGGTAAATTACTAGGGACCAGCGATGAACCTAATGGCCAATCTGTTAAATGGACTGACTTTCCAGTCAAATCTCGATGTATTTGGTCTGGTATGAATGGGGCAACTGGTGCCATTAATCGACAAACTGTTAGTAAAATTTCATGTAAAGTATGTTGACAGGCTCTTTTATCGTTGCTATCATCCTCATTCCAAAGCCGTCTTCTTGATCTTCTTACATACCAGTTAGATAAATCATTAATTACGAAGTTTTCTAACTCTCTTCCCGCTTTATGGAAATCCCATGATATGAAATTTTCATGATAAGTTTCTGCAACTGTTGCCATACGTGAAAGAATCCACTTATCGAGAGGACTCCTATCTTTGACATTTATTTTTGTCAAATTATCTTCTGGGTCAAAACCATCTAAGGATGCATAATCAGAATAAAATCGATGAACATTCCAGAGAGTCAAGAACATTTTTGCATACGATTCTCTGACTCCATTTGGATCAAAGTTAGTTGGTGTCCAAGGTGCACTTTGTGTCATCATATACCATCGAATTGAATCTGATCCTTCTTTATTGAAATGATCCCATGGATTGACTACATTACCTCTTGATTTACTCATTTTCTTTCCATCTTTATCTAATATGTGCCCTAATGATAGGCACCTCTTGTAGGCGACATTATCGAAAACAGTAGTTGATACTGCAAGTAATGAATAGAACCAACCTCTAGTTTGGTCGACAGCTTCACAAATGTAATCTACTGGGAAAACTCCTTCAAATTTTTCTTTGTTTTCAAATGGATAATGCCACTGAGCAAAGGATGCACATCCGGAATCAAACCAACAATCCATTACGTAAGGTTCTCTAATCATCTCTCCCGAACACCCTTCATTATTGCAATTTAATTTTACATCATCTACGTATGGTCTATGTAACTCAGGTGGTGTAGGGGAATCATTAGTTTTCATAGAAATCATTTCATCAATACTTCCAATACAGTGTTCATGTTGACAATCTTCACAAATCCATACAGGGATAGGCGTACCCCAATATCTTTCACGACTAATTGCCCAATCTTTGATATTTGATAGCCATTCTCCCATTCTCTTCGCTCCAGTCCATTCCGGAGCCCACTCAACCTGTGAATTAAATTCAAGAATTTGTTCACGTACAGCTGTCATTCTTACGAACCAGCTATCCATCGCATAGTACAATAATGGGTGATCTGTTCTCCAACAATGTGGATAATCATGGGTGTAAATATGCTCTCGATATAACTGCCCACTTGAACTCAATAAGTCAATTATATCTGAATCACATTCTTTGACATATCTATTATCTAATTTCTCATGTGTACCTTCAATGAATTTACCATCTATTCCAACGGTATGTTGTGCGGGGAAACCTTCCTTCATTCCAAGGTTATAATCATCTTCTCCATACATTACTGCAGTATGAACAACTCCAGTTCCATCACTTGTAGTGACAAAATCTGCTCCTACTACTGTCCATGCATTAGAATTATTTCCATCTATGGCACCAGGGAACAATGGGTCATATGATTTCCCTAACAATTCTGAACCTGGGAATTCTTCTAAAATTTCCATTTTATGCCGTAGGACATTTCCAAGTAAATCTTTGGCTAATATTAGTTCTTCTCCTAATTCAGCACCTCCTCTACCTTCCCAAGACCCTGAAGGTGCAGCCGTGACTTTCACTCGGCAATAGGTTACATCTGGACCTACTGCTAGCCCAACGTTACCAGGTAAAGTCCAGGGTGTTGTTGTCCAAGCTAATATTGAAGAATTAGAATCTTTTAATTGAAATTTAACGAAAACAGCAGGTTCTGATACTTCTTTATACCCCTGAGCTACTTCATGACTAGAGTAACTCGTTCCAGTTTGAGGGCAGTATGGTAAAACCTTGTATCCTCTAAATAGAAGCCCTTTGTCAAACATTTGTTTTAATGACCACCAAGCTGATTCTATGTAATTATCATGAAGAGTTACGTAGGGGTCATCCATATCTACCCAGAACCCCATTCTTTCAGTCATTTCTCTCCAAGCTTGTTCATAAGTCCAAACACTTTCCTTGCATTTCTGATTAAATGCTTCCATGCCATAAGCCTCTATGGCCTCATTCGACATTAAATCGAGTTGCTTTTGCACTTCAATTTCTACTGGTAAACCATGAGTATCCCACCCTGCTTTTCTTTCAACAATATGTCCTTCCATTGTTTTCCATCTACAAACCATATCTTTGTAGAGCCTTGAAATCACATGGTGTATTCCTGGTTTTCCATTTGCAGTGGGAGGTCCTTCAAGGAATGTAAATGGAGATTCACCATCTCTACGATTTTCAATAGATTTAGTGAATGTGTTTTCCATATTCCATGTATTGATTAAAGAGGTCTCAAGAGAGACTGGGTCTAGTTCACCAGCTGCCTTGGGTACGGTCATGTTGACACCGACTCGATATGCTTTCTTGAACGTGACTAATCAAGATGAAACTGAATTACCAAATAACCACGCCTTCAAAAGGTAGTACCTAGTGGAAGATATTAGATGTCAGAGGTTGTTTCATTAGAGGTAGGTGGAATGACCTGCACCGGTTGCTCTGATAGAGTCAGAAATGCTCTTGAAAGTATCCAGGGGGTTAATTCCGCAGATGTGTCTCATGAATCTGGTATTGCCATTGTCGTTCATCAAAATGTATCAGAAAAAATTATGACTTCTAGTGTACAAAAAATCGGTTATACAGTCGATGGAAAAGGTGAAGATTTCCATTGGAAAGATGGTAGCATTTGGAAACAATCTGCTCACAATACAAAATGGTGCCTGATTGGATGTTCAATTGGTGAATTTGGAACACTTGCTTACTATTCGTATTCAGGGATAACTACAGGACTAGAATTATATTCTAAAATTTGGTATTTTTATGCAATTTTACCTTTAATTAATGGTTTGACAACAAGTGTTATGCTGGAAACAGTAATCTTGATGAGAGGACAGATGGACTTTAGGAATGCGTTATCTACGGCATTTGGGATGTCTTTCATTTCAATGCTGATGATGGAAATAGCAATGGAAATTACAGATTTACTATTTACTCAGGGTGAATTAGGTTTGATGCCTTTAGCTATTCCATTTATGCTACTTGTCGGATTTTTGACGCCTTGGCCTTACAATTATTGGCGATTGAAAAAATACGGAGCTTCTTGCCATTAGGAGGAAATGATTTTGTCAGATTGGGATAATTTAGCTGACGACATATCCAAATGGATTTTGAATTATGCTAAAAATAATAATATTTCTTGCTTAGTAGTGGGCGTTTCAGGAGGTATTGATTCAGCAGTAACTTCAGTATTATGTGCTAAAACTGGATTGAATACCATTGCTCTAAATATGCCCATTCATCAGGATAAGTCACAGTATGATCTTGCAAATATGCAGATTGAATGGTTGAAATCAAATTGGAGTAATGTAGAAAGTCGTTTGATAGACCTCACTCAAACTTATGACACATTTAGTCAAAATGATTTATCTGAACAAAATATTTCGAAATTATCTCTCGCTAATACTAGAGCAAGAATGAGAATGACTACTCTATATGCTATTGCGGGGTCTAACAATGGAATTGTTGTAGGGACTGGCAATAAAGTTGAAGATTTTGGAATAGGATTTTTTACAAAGTATGGCGATGGTGGAGTTGATATATCACCTATAGGAGATTTGTATAAATCAGAGGTATATTTGTTAGCAAAGTCTCTAAATGTCATCCAAGAAATTCAGCAAGCAGCTCCTACTGATGGTTTATGGGAAGATGGTCGTAATGATGAAGACCAGATTGGAGCAAGTTATACTGAATTAGAATGGGCAATGGAAGAAATTATTAATCCTTCAGATTCATTTTTCACTCCTACTGATAGGCAAAAAGAAGTTTTAGAGATCTATCTGAAATTACATAAGACTAATTTACATAAAATACAGGAGATCCCTGTATTTCTGAAAAAATAGTATTTTTGATAATTCCATATTACAAAATACCAATACATGGTACTTACTCCAATATCCATGGTGGAGGCACTGGAGGAACCGAAATACGATTTAATCCGTAGTTTTGAAGGTTTTGAAATTCGTCATTATACTGATACAATTCAGGCTCGTATAGCGACAACAGATAGTAACAGTAAAGCTCCATCAAAGGGATTTAGAACAATTGCTGGATATATTTTTGGGAGCAATAATTCAGGTCAAAAAATTAAAATGACAGCCCCAGTACATATTTGGAGAGATCAAGGGGTGATGAATATGGCCTTTACGATGCCTTCCGAACATAATCTATCTGATTTGCCTGTACCAATTAATTCATCAATTCAAGTAGTACCTGTTGCAGGTGAATTAACAGCAGCGATGAAATTTTCTGGATTTTACGGTGAGAAAAAAACTGAGAAATTAAGTAAAAAATTATTTTCTATGATTTCTAACCATAATTTAGAGCCAATAGGCCCCTCTATCCTTGCAGTATATGATAATCCTATGACATTACCATTTCTGCGAAGAAATGAGATACTAATTCCATTAAAAGATAATTTTTAGTTTGTATGATATAATTAGAGGAATGGGTATGGATATGCAGAGGTGTGGTGAAGATGAAATACTCACCGCTATTGAAAATAATGAAGAAATTAGTCTCATTTTAGTAAAAAGGGATACTGTATCTACTGAATTGATGAAAATTATCTCTTATGCAGAAAAATCTGAAATTAAGATTATTTACGGTTCAGAAAATGATTTATGGCGCATGTCTCGTGATAATACAGATAGCATTCCAAATATTCTTGCTCTAGTTGGTCGGAATCCTGATTTAACTTTGGAAGAAGTATTTTCTCATGGAGGCCTAATCTGGCTTCTCGCAGGAGCAGCATATCCTGTTAATATTGGTTTTTGTATTCGTACTGCGGAAGTATCAGGAGCAAATGCAGTGATAATTGATGCTCAACTAAATAATTCTGAGAGAAGTGCTGCAAAACGTGCTTCTATGAAGGCTCACAGATTTTTACCAGTTCATTGGACATCTGGCTATGAGGCCATATTAATGGCTAAGAAATTCGGTTTCCGTATAATTTCAGTCGAGGATGTTGGAGTATCGGCTCCCTGGGATGTCGATATGACGGGTAATGTTATTCTGATAGTAGGTGGTGAAAGAAATGGTATTCCTTCTGATATTTTAGCCGAGTCTGATGAAATAGTCCGTATACCTATGTCTGGTTTTGTCCCATCATTTAATTTACAGGCTCCATTAAGTGCAGTTGCAATTGAAGCTCAGAGGCAGAGAAGTTAGTCTCAATCCGTCAAATCACCTTTATGCTTTATCGAGTCCCTACGCTGCCCGGGCATTGTGAATATACCAAATGAGCTAATCTCGATGCTTGATGGCAAGCATGGACCTACTAAACAGAAGGCCGCTCGCCTTGTTGTAGATCTTGCATCTACAGCCGGAGCAACTGAATTTATTCGATGTGAACATGCTCATGTTTCAGGAGTTAGTGTCATTACAGGAGGACATGGCCTTCGTAGGTTTCTTTCTGATCTAGCTGGTGACGATGAAGGTGTTGTTTCAATACCTACAACTCTTAATTCAGCTGGTTGTGATAGAGAGAAAATGGAAGAAATGGGGATTGATTATCCTGATTTTTTGAAATATCAGTTTGAAATTATTGAAGCTTATTCTAATTTAGGAATTGATTCTACTTTATCCTGTACTCCTTATGATAGAGGTGTAGAATTAGCTGAAGGTATTGGTTCTTGGGCAGAATCTAATGCAGTTTGTTTTTCAAACTCTTATACCTCTCTAATCACTAATAGGGAATCTGGATTATCTGCATTAGCTACAGCATTAACTGGTTGGGCTCCATTATGGGGTCTTCATCTAGAGAGTAATAGATTTCCTAATATTCATGTGAATGTCCAATGTTCAATGTCTAATATTTCTGATTGGAGCGTATTAGGTGATTGGATCGGTAAACAGATTAGACCTGAGTGGAAGTTGCCATGGGGGATGATGCCGCATATTTCAGGCCTACCAGAATTTGCTAGTTTTGAAATGCGCAAAGCTCTAACTGCTGCTGCTGCTAATTATGGCTGTCCTATGCTTTGGGCTGATGGCCATACTATCGTTCCTCCTCATGTTAATTCATATGAGGGAGAATTAGAATTTACTGAACATGATTTACAACTTCGTTATCAGCAGTTAGCGCCAAAGGGTATTGTTGACTTAGTAGTAATCGGTTGCCCGCAGGCAAGCGTTGGTGAAGTCAGAACTACGGCTTCTTATGTCCGTTCTAGGATGGAATTAGGTGAAATAATACCTGACCAAAGATTATGGATATTTACAAGTGGTCATAATTATGAGATATTAGAATCTGATGGTACTATTGATATTCTTGAAGAAGCGGGAGCATTAGTTCTGAGAGATACATGCCCTGAAGTCACTCCTTATAATCGGAATAAATATAATCATATTTTGACTAATTCACTCAAGGCTGAACATTATCTCACTTCTGGTTTGAATAAAATGCCTACCAGTGTTTCAACAATCTCTGAATGTGTTTCTCATGCTTTTGACCCCAGTTTAATTGAGTCACCAAGGCCTAAATTAGATTCTAATAATGCTAAGCCAATGTACTCTAATAAATCCTATAAATCTGGTGAAATAAATCTTATTGGTAAAAGTATACCAAGTCAAAAAGAATGGGTTATAGAGGGGACGGCTTTAGTTACAGATGTACCTATTACATACTTGGGATATGTAAATCGAGATACAGGAGTTATAGAAGAAAAAGGTCATCCACTTGATGGTATATCCATAGAAGATACTGTTTTGATATACCCTAAAGGTTCTGGTTCTACTGTTGCACCATTTGTACTCATGGGGCTGATATATACTGGGAAGGGCCCAAAAGCGATTGTGAATTGTGATGTTTGCCCTCTTACTTTACCTGCAGCTTCGTTACTGAACGTCCCTTATGCACATGGTTTTGCATTAAATCCAACTCTAGAGGTTAACAGTGGCGATAGTGTATCGATGTCTCTTGTCGATGGAATTGTCAGTCTCTCAGTCATATCCCGTACAAGCGAGGATTGATGACTCCATGGTATCACAGGCCTCTATGAGTCTCCGTCCTGATCCCGTTCCTTGTCGTCCTCAAGACTTAGGGAAATTTGAGATTCTCCAAAGAGATGGTTCAGCGAGAATTGGGCGTTTGCATACTAATCATGGTATGCTAAACACCCCCATGCTTCTTCCTGTAGTCAATCCAAATATCAGGACAATAGAACCTAGAGAGATGTGGGATAAATATCGAGTAGAGGGTTTAATCACCAACTCTTATGTGATGTGGAAGCATAATGATTTGAGTGAATATGCACTAGAACATGGCGTTCATAAATTAATTGATTTCCCAGGAGTTGTTGTTACCGATTCAGGTACTTTCCAGTCTTATATCTATGGCGATGTAGAAGTTGGTGTTGAAGAAATAGTTGAATTTCAGAAGAATATTGGAGTAGATGTAGGGACAATGCTTGATGTTTTTGGAAGACCAGATATGAGCCGAGAAGAAATTGTATCTGCAGTAGATGTTACTGCAGAAAGGGCGCCAATATCTCTTGAAAAAGCAGGTGAAGGACTTCTTCTTAATGGCCCTATACAGGGGGGTTTACACGATGATCTTAGAGCATTAGCAGGACAAGTCATGGGAGACATTAGGGGAGACTATCGAGGATTCACAGTCCATCCAATAGGCGGTATTGTACCCTTAATGGAGAATCAAAAATATAGGGAGTTATTCCAAATTCTTCTTTCTGCCAAATCTACATTACCGCCTAATCGACCAATACATCTATTTGGATGTGGTCACCCTCTACTTTTCCCTATGTCAATTGCTCTGGGAGTAGATATTTTTGATTCTGCAGCTTACGCACTTTTCGCTAGAGGTGGACGTCTTCTAACACCTACCGGTACAGTTCGATTAGAAGAAATAAAAGAGTGGCCACATCAATCTTCTGAATTATTTTATTTAACTCCCGATGAAGTTCGATCAATGGAGTCTAAAGAACGTGAAAAAGTTCTGGCGAGGCATAATTTAGAAGTTACTCAATCAGAATTAGCTCGTTGTCGTGAGGCGATCAGAAATGGAAAAATTTGGCAACTTGCAGAAGAAAGGAGTCATTCATCAGCTCAATTAAGAGAAGCATTCCTATGGGTTTTAGAACAATTAGATGACCCTGATGACGGTCCTGTTGGAGTCTCTGCAATGAGGATGATTTCGTCTACTAATCCTGTACGAAGTGGTGGTGAGAATTTAGTAGATGATATTGAAGAAAGACCCCATATTTTACATTTCAAATCTTTACTATCAATGAGATGGAGAATTCCCGGTTCTTGGTGGAACGGTTCTTTAGAAAATCCTAAGCAAGTTGTAATAATTGAGGGTTCTCAACCACCTTGGAGGGATAGTTCACTACATACTGTAATTTCTAGTTTGAAAGAAGAACCTAATTCAATCATACTCATATCGACTCCCATTGGCTTAATTCCTTACAGTATGGAAGATGTCTCTCCATGGTGCCATATTGATGGTTCTGATGAAATTTGGGATTTACCATTAGATGAAGAAGAGATAATTGAAGAATTAGTAGAATTAGATTTATCTGACTTACCATATATTAGAATTTCACCAGGTCCGGTTCCTGAAGAAAAAATAGAAGGAAGTGAAATTATCCGTAATTGGATAGACAAGTGTTCGATAGTAGATAAATTATCTGTTCTGAACGGCTTGTCTCCTGCTTATGGTTGTAAGATTACATCAAGTATGACAAGTAGAAGGTCAAAAACAGATAGAATGGTAAATGTATATTCAGATGATGTTCATGTCATATCTCCTCGACTAAACGACGGAGGTATTTCTTTGACATTAGAGGGTGCAAGAATGATTCATTCTTTTTCACCTGAACCGCCACTTTCTTTTGGCGATGAATATAATGATGACGAATTAGATCATCCAGGTATTGCTAGAGTCATGATTATTGATGATGCGATACCATTTGTGGGTCAGGGAAGGAATGTTATGCAAGGTTATATCTTAGGGGCGGATCCTCATATTATTCCTGGTCAGCCATGCCTAGTAGTTGATGCTAAAGGTGATTTAATAGCCCATGGTTTGGCTATAACTACTGCTAGAGAAATGGCATATTTAACAAAAGGTTTGGCAGTTCGAGTTCGAGATGGGGCTTTGAAGAATTCTGATAGTTAATCAGGACTCGTAGGCGATTGATTCAATAGCATAAATTCTAACGAAGTGATGACACCCGTAGGGTGTAGGTGATTTTCTGTCTGATATTTCTAGTACTAAATTGGTTATTGAAACCAAAAATTTAGTCAAAATGTATGGACCACATGTAGCTCTTGAAAATCTCACTCTAAATCTTGAACCTGGAGCGATTGGAATTCTTGGACCTAATGGTGCCGGCAAATCAACTTTCTTCAAATGTATTTTAGGTTTGATTAAAACAACTTCAGGTGATGGTAAAGTAATGGGTTATGATATCAGAACACAGGGGGATCTTATACGCTCAAAAATTGGATATATGCCTGAATATGATTCATTAGATCCTGAGTTAATTGCAGTTGATCAGGTCAGATATTCTGGTGAAATAATAGGTATGAACCCTGCGGAAGCAACTCAAAGAGCTCATGAAGTTTTAGAATATGTAGGGCTTAAAGAACAGAGATATCGTAAAATAGGCACATTTAGTTCTGGGATGAAACAGGCTACTAAACTTGCATGTGCTCTAATTCATGATCCTGAAATTTTGATATGTGATGAACCAACAAATGGACTTGACCAACGTTCTCGAGAAATCATGTTAAACACACTAAGGAATACGGTTAAAGAAGGTGGTAGGACAGTATTAATGAGTGGACATGTTATGGATGATATCCAAGAAGTTTGTGATAGTATTGTTATGATTTATAAGGGTAAAATTGTAGTCCATAGAAGAATTGACGAGTTAGCTAGGCAAGTTGATGAAGAAATCGAAATATCTGTATGGGGGGGCTCATCCCAAATGCAAGAATCTTTAGAATCACGAGGACTAACGGTTCGTCGTCTTGGAAGAGTTATGAGGATTAAAGTAGAGTCAGATGATACAATTTCTATAATCTTAAAATGTGCAGTTGAAAGTAATGTTCAAGTGAGAAGAATGGGTGAATATAAACCTGATTTAGAAGATATATTCTTGTTAATAATGGATAAATTAGGTGCTGAAGTAAAGACAACTTCAGATCTTATGACTCCTGAACATACAGGGGGATTAGCAAATGAGTAAAGATTTGGTCGATCTCGATGGAGGTCAAACTCGTATGGAAGTGGCTTACGGGTCTGATGATGGAGATAGTGATTCCATGGCAATAGTTGCTAAAAAAGAGGCCTCTTTAGGGATTATATTTGAACAAAATTATCGGCCATGGAATGGTAATCTTGGGCCGCGATGGGTTAGAAATTATGCTATTTTCAGACATCATGTTTTTGGTTTATTTACATCCAAAGGCCATAGACATTATAACCCATTTGTTAGGCTAACTATATTAGTTATATTTTTAGGAGCTATTTCTCCGATTGCTATGTTATTTTTCGCATCATTATTTGGTGGAGGACCCGATGGTTTTATCGATAAGATGTGGGGTATAAATCGAAGTAACCTCTGGGGCCAAGTATTGGGATACTTCCCTCGAAATTTATGCTATTGGCCATTATTAACTGCTCTTGTAGTTGGAGGTATGATTTCAGATGATCGGAGAAATGGGACAAGTGCTATATATTTCTCACGACCAGTCACTAGAGTAGATTATACTCTAATGAAATATTTGAGTGTAGCCGTAGTTCTTGGGTTTGTGATTATATTTTCTTACATGTCATATTATACACTAGCGATAGTATTCAAAGGTGAAGGTTGGGCATTTTTAATCGATACATTGCCTATGTTTTTATCTGGCCTATTGTGTAGTATATTGCTGGTAATAACATATACTTCAATTGGTCTTGCTTTATCTAGTATTAGTCAAAGTAGATTTTTCGCTGCTATCGCTTTCTTAAGTATAATTTATGGCACTAAATTAACAGCTCTATTGGTAGAAGCACAATTTGGATCTTCGATATTACATATACTAAGTCCTTATGATTGTCTTGCCCATATAGGTCAGTGGTTGTTAGGATTAGAGATGAACTATTCCCATTCACTATCGCTATCGATTGTTTCCTTGATACTAATGAATGCATTTTCTATTATGATATTAATATCTAGGGTTACTTCATTGGAGGTGACTAGAGAATGAATGAAGATAGTAAGACTCCAGCAATTCTTGTAGAAAATGTATCAAAGTGGTATGGTCAAGTTATTGGTATTAATGATGTATCTTTAGCTATTGATGGTGGTGTCACTGGTATTCTTGGCCCAAATGGTGCTGGTAAATCAACTCTTTTTAAATTATTAATGGGACGAATAAAACCTAGTCAGGGGAATGTTAAATTATTTGGAATAGATCCATGGTCAGATACATCTCCTTATCGAAGAATTGGTTATGTTAGTGAATCGGAAAGGCTCTACGATTGGATGACTGCTCAAGATTTCGTATCAACTCTTGCTAGACTGCACGGTATGACGAGAGATGAAGCAAATGAAAGAACCGAACATGTACTTGAGTTCGTAGGTTTATACGATGTCAGACACAAAGAAATAGGGAAGTATAGTAAAGGAATGAGGCAAAGAGTGAAGATAGCTCATGCTTTAGTTCATGACCCTGACTTAATAATCTTGGACGAACCATTACATGGTTGTGACCCACTTGCTAGAACTAGCATTATGAATGTAATTCGAGAAATGGGGCGACAGGGTAAAACTGTGGTTGTGTCCAGTCATATTTTAGAAGAAATAGAACGAATTACTGAACAAATAGTAATTCTTCATAATGGCAGGTTACTTGCTTTAGGAAATCTATATGCAATTCGAGATTTACTGGATAAACATCCGCATCGAATTGTGATTACAACCGAAGAACCGCGTAAATTAGCAAGTGCTTTTATTGCAGAAGAACCAATATATGGCGTTAGATTCCCCGAAGAACATAAATTAGAACTTCAAACTAATGACTTATCAGCAGCTCATTCAGTTTTACCCCGAGTGATAGTCGATTCGAAAGTTTCAGTTTCTAGAATTGATAACCCTGATGATAATCTAGAATCTTTACTCGGATACTTAATCGGAGGTGAATAAAATCGACAAGCAAGGCCGAGGACTTTCTGAAACAGTTTGGACTCAACTAGATAGGAAAGCCGGTGCTATAACGGAGTTGACAATTCGTCAACTCCGTAATCGTATGTCTACTTGGGTAGTCTTAAGTGTAGGTGTATTATTGATATCTTTATTACTTGCATTTTATATTGATTCAATAAGAACTGATTTTGAGTCAATTGATAATGACGGAGATAGTGAAGACTGGGATAATGATGGATATCCATTAGGTCAAGAAAGAATCTATGGGACTAGTGATTATAGTGATGCAGAATTCCCTGGTTCATCCGAGTATATCTATCTAGGGGATATCGATTTCAATGATCAACCACGAAATCATTATGGGAACCATACATGGGTTCATGCTTGGGGATATTTCACTCCTACATGGATTGATGTAAATGCTACGAATCCTGATCGGGGATTTAACAATTATTGGGCTAAATCTATTGATTGGAGTTTAGGTGATTATTTTTGTGAAGAAGAGGGTTTATCCTCCGACCCATTCGAAAATTGGTTTTCATCCATAGAAAGGAATTATTGTCTTTATGAAAATGGTACTTATATCATGTTTGGCACTTATTTTACAGGTGAAGGAGAATTTTTTGTTGAGCCCATGTACGAAACTGAATGGGGTTATATTACTGAAACATTTTTCGTCGAAAAACATCCTAAATCAATGTATATTGATGAAGATGATATTGATTGGGATGGCTCCTCTGTATCGCAGGGGTTTGATGATGATGGGGACTGTCTCAAAGATGAATATGTGACCGAAGACAACTCTCAGAGTGATAATAATAGGAATGGGATATATTGTGATGTTCAATATGAATATGACCAGGATGGTGTCTTGGTAAGTATTTATGCAGATAATAATGTCGATGAAGATCCTGATGATTCAAAACACGTAGGTGAATCAAGTCACCGGACTTTTATAATTGGTACTGGTAAAATTGCTTTTATTATGATATTAGGACTTTTCTTACCGTTATTTCTTGCCTTAGGTTTAGTTCGAGATGAGTCTGAGAATGGTACGCTCCACTATTTACTATCTAAACCAATACATCGTGGAGAATTTATTCTTTATCGCCTATTGGGGTATTTAGCAATAGTTTCCTCATATATTGTGTTATTAATTTCAATAGTTGCCATTATAACTTCAATAATTGGACCGGGAGATTCTATTATTCGATTAACAGATTTTCCTGTATGGATGGGTATTGCACTTTCTACGATTTTAGTATTAAGTGCATACGGAGCTATATTCAATACGGTCGGTCTATTACTGCCAAAATCTGGAGTTTATGTCTGTATTTTATATGGTATTTGGGAATTTTTAATGGGATTATTTACAATCACTATCCCTACTGCCACTATTCCGATGTTATCTATTTCTCATTGGGCTATTCAAATAATTGATGCAGTTGTTTTAATTGTTTGGAGTGATACCAGTATAATTCAACAACAGGCAGATGCTTTTGGCTTAGAGACTGGGATTTCATTCTTTTGGCACCCCCCAGTCCATACTTTAGAGACTGGTAATCCTTTTGTAGCGCTATTGGTAAGTGTGGTATTAATATCAATAGTTACTATTAGTATGATCGGGATAGGACAATTACTTTTCCGTAATAAAGAAATTATGTGAGTGTAAAATATGGGAGAGAAATTAGATAAATTTTTAGGAGATTATTCTTCTCTATGGCGTTTAGATATGATGCCAAGTTTACCACGTCTTTCTTGGTGGTGGTGGTGGGTAATTATCTTCATTCCAGATCCAGATAATCCCGGACGTTCTCGGCAATTAATGGTTCTTTGGTCATCTAAAGAAACTCCTGCAATACGTGTCAATGATCATTGGTGGAAACCAGGTTCAAGAATGAGAGTTGATGAACATGGAGGCCATGTAGTTCCAGGGATGGTCTGTTCTTGGTGGTTTGATGGTAAAGATATGCATGAACCATTAGTAATGCGTGAATGTAAGATGGTTTCATTAGATGATAAACATCCTTTATGGCCGGATAAAGGCGAGGGTGAAGGTTCAGGTGCAGTCATCCCTTTACTAGATGATGATTTATCTCTTGGATTAACTAAGGGGAATAAGAAATTTTGGCTGAATTTAGTAAGCGATAAGAGTGCGCAGGAAAAAGGTGCTCCTAAATCAATTAATGCTGAATTAACTCCTTGGTGGGGCCCTCCTAGTAAATTGACATATAAAAATAATGTATTCTTTTCTAATATGGGATATGATATTTTGAGACTACAAGGTACTAAAGCATCAATTGTAATCGATGGAGAGAAATTTGAAGGGACCGGTTACTTCCAGAAAGTTAGTGTACAAGCTCCCTCGTTACCTTGGTTTTGGGGGATGTTGCATTTTGACGATGGCTCATACCTAGATTGGTTTATGCCTCATATCTCATTTTCTTGCTTAAACTTAAACGATAAACCATGGAAACTTAGAGATATTTTTAGGAACCCTAAAATTGGAACTGGAATATTTCATGATGCTAAGAGAGATCGAACTCAAGAATTCAAGCATTGCCAAGTTGAATTAGCGGAACCCGATGATGATGATGAAGAACTATTTGACAATCAGGGTAATCCATTACCAAAATTTAGAGTACGTCTTTGGAATGATAATACTCAGATTTCTCTTGAAGTAAGGGCAGTTTCTCGTGCTAAATGGACTTTTGATCAACCAACTCGTGCAGGTATGGTTAGCCATCTTACTTACAACGAATATCCTCTTCAATTATTGAAAATAGTGATAAAAGATGAACAGGGAATTAGAACCAAGGATGATTATTCATGGATACATGGTAATGCAGAGCATTCATGGGGTCTACTTCATTGAAAAGGTGATATGAATATGGATGACTTAATTTTAGGTTTTAGAGCATCAATAGATGATGATGAGATCCAAAAAAAATTCCCTTTAATACCTGCTGAAGAGGTCCCAATTTGGATTGGTAAACCTTCATTTTTTTCTTATATTCCTCGTTACTCTCTAGCATTCATTGTTTTTCTAATTCATTTTTCTTTTTATCTGATAGTAGTAACGGATTATGCTCCCGAAGAAAAGACATACCTTAATGGCTTCATCCGTCTATTGGATTGGCTATTTGATTTGGTTGATATATTCGCATTTATTTTTGTTATGCTTGTAGTAGCCAGATTAAATTTTTACCTTAATATCACAACTTCTACAATTAAAAATACTATTTTCTTAATTTTTATCGGATTAATACCTGCATTTTGGTGGTTTGCTAATTTAATCGATTGGATTCTTGTAATATTGCGCCAAGAACCATTGAATATACCTGAATGGATTGATTCATGGTTCTTGTTGCTCGGTATTATTAATTGTTTAATTTTACTTATTCCAACAATAATATCTCAATTCTCTTTTTCTTATCTAATTACTGATACGAATTTACATTTTAGAGAAAATCATTTCTTTATCTATAAATCTTATAACACAATTGGTCTCCATGAATTAGAAAATATTAAGACGCAACAATCTATTTTCGGAAGAGTATTTGGGTTTGGAAATATAATACCAATTCAGAATGATAATTCTGAAATTGTTTCTAATTCTTCCAAAGATTCATCTATTTTCCATAAATTCTTTCGAACGTTCAAATTCCTTATATCGCATCAACGAATTCTAAAAATTACCCTTTTACCTCCTTCTAAGTGCTTTTTTGGAATAAAGAAGCCAATGGTTATTTATGAATTACTGAATGAATTGATGGATAATCGAAACGGTAGGCCTGATTTAATCCCAGAAAATAGCTAGTCTAACCGAAGATTACTATTCCGCACCGTTCTTAATGTAAAAGCCATCGAGAGATACATAGAGGGATTACCTATGTCAGAAGAAGATGTCATTACAATTGCAGCACAACACATTACCAAAGGCGATTTTATGGGCGCTATGGAGATTTTTGAAACTCATGTTACAAACAATCCTAAAGACCCAGCTGGATATCATGGTTGGGCAGAATCAGCAATGTTTGAGATCCAAGAAAATGGTAATTTCGATGACAAAGGTAATGATCGAATTAATGAAGGGAAAGTTCAATCATATCTCCGTAAAGCTGCTGGATTAGAGCCTGATAACGCTGAATATCAGGCGGCTTATGCAAATGCACTAATCGAATTTGATCGTGTTCCAATGGCTGTCCGTGAGTTCCAGAAACTCATTAAATTAGGTGAGAAATCGGAAGATGTGGATGTATCATTCCATCTTTATGAAGCAGCAAAGCAGTTAATCGATTCAATTGATGTAAAAGTAGGATATGATAGAAGTGAACAGTTTGCTCAACAATATATCCCAATTGCAATAGAGTTTGCAATTCTCGGCCTAGGCTTCTCATCAGTCGATGAAGCTATGGAATATTTATCAACTGAGGAATAAATCAGGAGGTGTCCTATTGGATCTCGGCCGAATCATGGTCGCTTTCGGATATCATGGAGATCTTTTCCATGGTTCTCAAATTCAACCCAATGTACCTACTGTTCAGAAAGCAATTGAACTTGCGCTTAGAAAGATAAGTTGGTGGAGTGATGGTTGTTTAGAAATGTCGAGTAGAACTGATGCTGGTGTGAGCGTCAGAATGAATCTTGCTTGTATTGATGTACCTCTGAGAGTATGGGAAGAAGTAGATAAAAAAACAATTCTTCGCATATTAAATAATAGATTCTCTGAAGGATTGTGTGCTTGGGATGTAATTAAAGTTGAATCAAATGTTAGAAGCAGAGCAGCTATATCAAGAACCTATCTTTATCGAACTGAACTAATAGAAGAATGGTCTAGTGAAATTGATGAACAATTATTTCAAGAGGCATGTGGATTAATAATTGGAACTCATAATTTCACAAATTTTTGTAAACTTGAAGAAGATAAGAATCCAATCAGAACAATATCTAATTGTGAACCATGGTATTCTTCCGATGGTAGATTAATTGGATTAATGATAACTTCTGAAGCATTTTTATGGAATCAAGTGAGAAGATTGGCTGCAGCAATAACTGGCGTTGCTTCCAGACGTTTCCCACTCGATATTTTCAAATCTGCATTAAACGAACCCGACGTCTTAGTCGATTTAGGTAGAGCACAATCAAACGGTCTCATACTTTGGTCTATTGAACATAAATTTTCCCAAGGTATGGGATTAAAGTGTAATCCTGATACAACTGGTTTTTCCATTCCTCCAGATCAGAGGTATCGATTTAAGAGATGGTTATTTATGGCAAAGTTAGAATTAGGTTTATTGATTGAAAGAGATTGGGAAGATTCTCTTAATTCAGTTTAATCTCTAATTTATCTCCATCTTTACATGGTAATAATTCTCTTAAGAATGATCCTGAAATAACTTCTGCAGTTTCAGTATGACGCGTTAAATCAGGAATTAATATTGCGCAATCAATCCATTTTTTATTATCTACAGATATTTTTGCAGGAAAGGCCGTAGCTCCCCCAAATGATTTACCATCTCTTTCAAATCCTTTAATTCTAAATGATTTAGTATTTTGTTGAGGATCTCCTTCCTCCAATCCTGAAATTATTCTTAAACTCTTATAATTTAGTAAACTAGATTCTCCCATATCTAAGTTAAGAGTACCTGGCCATGCACTGACTTCCAGAACTCGCTTAAATTGCTCTTGATAATGAGGTTGTGCCATAAATATGTGTGCTCTCCCCAGTCCGCTGGATACTTTCCCGGATAGATGCATATTTGTCCGCCTCATCTTTTGTTCAAGAGGATTACCGCTAAGAATTTACTATAATGATGCAATATCGTTCCTTTGACATATTCCCCAGCCAAATGATTCTATCATTTTTCTTTCCTTGGAATTAATCTCATTAGCGGGATTTGAATGATTTAAATGTATAAAAGAAATCTCGAAATCATTTTTATTTTTCATACCTAGTCGCTGAATGCTTTCCTCTATTGTTGGATGAGGTATCTCTGATAAATTTCTTCCAGGTAACTCTTTCAGATTCCAAAAAGTACCATCGATCCAAGCAATATCTACTTTCCAATATGTTAAAAGTTCTCTAATATTATTCATTGAAAATGTGTCTAACGTATCTTTCCATGAATCTTGATCAGGCATAAATAATAGATTTTTCTTTTTTCCTTTAATCAAAATAGCGGCTGTATCCCCTAATTCACTCCGATGAGGTATTGGGATTAATTCTAATTTAAATCCGCAACCAATTCTTGGTTGAAATTCCTGATTATATTTCTGAGAAATTAATTTAATATTACCTTCTTTAATCATCAATTGAATATCATTTCTTTCTTCGAGCACCAATTTATTTTTTTCACTAACATAAATTGGTAAGTCTTCTAAATTCATTACTGGTTTACCAAACTGGCCTATTCCTTCTATATGCCCAAGATGTAAATGAGTAACTGTAACTGTATCTGGGGTATAAACAATATTTCCTTTCTCTTCATCACCCCATATTTTCAACTGTTCTGATAAATTTTTTGTTATTTCAATAAGGTGTTTTGAGCCATCAATTCCTATGATTCCTATAGCTACAGGGTACTTTCTTAAATTTGGATGATTGTGAGCATTCAAACATCTTTTACACGAACATCCTGCTTGTGGAATCCCAGCATCCTGTGCTGTACCAAGTATTGTGACATTAACTTCTTGTCCCATAATCAATGTCGTATAGGCATCTATCTTTAACTCGTCTGATTTCACTAATCAATACTCACTTCATAGAAGAACAGATGTACTGCCGTGCAGTGTGGAGGTTATGGTTGCGGATACATCATGGATGTCTCAACGATTTAGTGAGTTGCAAAATCAAGGCTTAGATTGGAACCCTCCAACTCTTGAAACTGCTAATGATGCCAAATGTATTATTGATGGCAAAGAAACTATAATGCTCTCAGCAAACAATTATCTCAATCTAACTAATCATAAGAAAGTTATCGATGCAATGATATCTGCTACTGAGAAATATGGTGCAGGGAGTGGTTCTGTGCGTGCAATAGCCGGAACTATGGATATTCATCTTGCTGCTGAAAAAAAAGTGGCAGAATTTAAGAAAGTTGAATCTTCTTTAATCTATTCTGCTGGATATACTGTAAATGTAGGGCTTATTCCAACACTAGTTCAAGGTGCACAAGATGTGATTATTAGTGATGAATTAAATCATGGTTCTATAATTGACGGAGTAAGATTAACGAAAGCACGTCGTGCAGTTTATGCTCATAATGATATGGCGCAGTTAGAAGCGGTTTTGAAAGAAAATTCGGATGCAGAGAGAAAATTAATTATTACAGATGGAGTATTCTCTATGGATGGAGATATAGCGCCATTAGATGAAGTTACTAAGTTGGCAGAAGAATATGATTCAATGGTATACGTGGATGACTGTCATGGTGAAGGTGTTCTAGGTGACAAAGGTGCAGGTATTGTAGATCATTTTAATTTACAGGGGAAAGTGCATTTTGAAACAGGTTCTTTTTCTAAAGCACTTGGAGTTCAAGGTGGGATTTTGGCAGGTTCTGAAGAAGTTAGGAATCATGCATTAAATCATTCTCGTTCATGGCTATTATCAGGAAGTCAACCTCCTGGCGTTGCTGCCGCTCAAAAGGCTGCTATTGAGGTGCTAATGAGTGAACCTGAACATCATTCTAGACTTTGGGATAATACTAATTATTTCCGTAAAGAACTACAATCACTTGGTTTTGATACAGGCTTATCAGAGACTCCAATAATTCCTATAATGTGTGGTGAATCTCTTATTGCAAAACAATTATCCAATGAACTTAGTAAAGAGAATATAATGGCTGGAGCTATTGTATTCCCAATGGTTTCTAAGGATAAAGCTAGAGTTCGAACGCAGATGTCTGCAGGATTGACCAGGAATGATTTAGATCAAGTCTTAAGGATATTAGAAGAAATAGGCCCTAGGCTTAATTTAATTTAAGGTGATTCAATGGTAAAATCCTCTACACTTGATGATGAATACATTAAATCAATGATGATAAGAATTAATTCTGTACCAATTACTTCTACTTTAGAAATGAAGATATTAAGGTTGGACAAAGGTGAATGTGAAGCCATTGTGCCTCGGAAGAGAAAATGGGATGGTATATACGAAACATTTCATGGTGGTCTTCTCGGAACAATTGCTGATAGTATAACCTGTTGGTCAATATTAACTGAAATAGGTCCTGAATCTAATGTTGCTACAACCGATTTTAATATTCGTTTTTTACGTCCATGTAAGACCGATGTAAGATGCTTAGCTAAAGTCATTAAAGTAGGCAGAACTATGAGTCTTGCAGAAGCACAAATTTTTGATATGGATGATAAGTTAGTTGCAGTATCTCAAGTAAATTATATCCGATTATAGATGGATATTAATATAATTCTTCTATTATATTTTCTAAATCTTCATTATTTTTATCTGTTGTCTTATCACTATAATTTTGAGGTTCAATTGTTTTATTCATTCCTTCAAATGGATCCAGATCTCTATCTATTCTTTCCAGCATTCTCCACCTTGGAGCATAAGATAGTTGAATATATAATGGCCCAGGTAAAATTATTAATGAATATCCTATAAATTCTAACTCCATAGGTGTTGAAAATGTTATTGCAATCATAGTGACTAATAATCCAATAAAAGGAATAGGATATAGGTATCTTCTTCTTTTTTCAAGTCTTACAGGAGGCCTTTTGAATATTGATGACATCATACTAGAGAAGCCACCAAGAATTGCACATGTGAATAAAATCATTAAACTCTCAATAAACCACTGCTCAAAGATTTCAGAGAAATCTTCTGAATTGATGTAACCATCATAAATATTTGTTGAGATTAGAATCAAATTAATAATTAATGCATAAATAAATCCGATAAAAACAGGATGTGAATAAGAGAGCGGAAATCCTAGGAATAGTTGGCTAATAGAGCCCCCCTCTAGCATAATTCGATGCTCTTCATCGAACTCATTCAGGCGTTCACGCCATCTTGACATATCCATTCGCCGATGTACTTCCTCTTTCATGATTATGGGTATGAAATACTCGTAAATACAATTATATGAGTATTATATGATGTTTTAATTTATAATCACAATATCGGAGATATTATCAGTTGCTCACATTGGGAAATGATTTTGTGGTATTAGATGAGTAGTGAAGATGTGTTATTTACAATTACTGGTAAGAACCTAGATTCAGGATTAAGAGGAGTACCAGTAGGAACCTGCCAAACTTCATTTGTAGACCCTTATGAAGGTGTACATTATGTTGGTTATCCAGTTGAAGATTTAGTAAATATGGAAGAAGAAGATGTAATATTTTTGTTAATGAATAAACGTCTTCCTACGGAGGTTGAAGCTCAAGAGTTCCATGCAGAATTAACACAAAGAGGAGAAAATATACCTACGGGTGCTCTTCGTGTATTAGAATCATTAACTCCTGGTAGTGGTCACCCTATGGATTGGCTTTCAATTGGAATAATGGCACTTGGAGCCGCAGAAAACACTGGGGATACAAAAGCCGATGCAATGAATCTAATAGCTCGGATGCCCGAGTTAATGGCAAGGATTTTCCGTCTTAGGGCGGGTGAGAAGGATAAATTAAAACCTCGAAGACCAGGTTTAGGTTTGGTAGAGAATTTTGTTCATATGATGGGTTATGAAGGTCAACAAGCAAGAGATATTGAGAGGGTATTGCGTTTCTTTTTCATACTTCATATGGATCATGGTGGAGGGAATTTGTCAACGTTTTCCGGTAAAGCAGTAGCATCTGGTTGGGCTTCTATTTATCCCTCAATTTCAAGTGCAATGAATGCTCTTTCAGGACCACTTCATGGCAGAGCAAATCAGGCATGTCTTGAGTTTGTACAAAGAATTGGAACATCTGATCATAAAGAAATTGAGAATTTCGTCCGTACTGAATTAGAAAATCGTCGTCCAATATTTGGTTTTGGTCATGGTGTTTTAAGAGCCGAAGATCCACGTGCTCGTTTACTTATTGAACTAGGTGAAGAAATCTGTCCTGATGATGAGAATTTCAAGATAGTTAGAGCATTGAGAGAAGTTGTACCACCAATACTTAGTGAAATTCCTAAAATAAGTAATCCTTATCCTAATGTTGATATTGCTAGTGGCAGTCTTCTTCATTCAGTAGGTTTCACAATGCCTGAATACTATACTACCTTTTTTGGTTGGGCTCGTGTAGCTGGAATTAGTGCTCAAATATTAGATGAAAGGAATGCTAGAGATGGTCGAGGTACACCTATTTATAGACCGAAATATATTCCTAAAAATCAACCTCTAAGAAGATTAGAATAATCACGATCCACCTTTGTGCGATTTCCCAGTGCCTCTATGGCCTATGATTCGTGAAACTTCCCAAGGTAAACTCGATTCAGAAGTTTCATTTAATAGCATACTCATTTTTCTTTCCCATAACCATCTATTACTCCAATTTTCAATAAATTTTTTCCTTTCAGTATCAGACAGTTCATGCCAAGGAGAAATCTCACGTCGCAATTCTGAGATTTTCGAAGCATGCTCCTCTCTAGGAGTTTCATCCAATTTTTTTCTTATTTCATCAGTCAAAGGTTGAGTTGCAGGTTTTGTCCACCGAGCATGACCAGTATCTAAAGTTACAAAGTTAGGCGATAAATCATCAGTCAGTGCTGTTAATCCTGCGTCTAGTAGTAATCTTTCAGAATCAGATTTCGAGGGCCAAACATAAACTGGATAACCTTTCCTATATTTTGTCAATCGCTTTAATTTTTTACCTTCTAAACCCACTGTCCAGCCTATATTTATATTGCTTTCTATACCTCTTAGATACTGTAGCGAACAGGGAAGCATAGGGGAACCTTCTTGTCTTTGTTTATCCATTAATTTGGGTAATGAATTTGCTAAGAAAGAAGGTGCTGCAATAATTCTCTGTGTTGTCCAATTACCCCATGATCTAATATTCGGTCTTAATCTACTGAATTTAAGATTACTTTTTATTTTTTTAGATGCAGATATAAGTTTCGGGTCGAATGAATAGATTACAGTGCTACTATTACTTCGTTCAATTGGTTGTAATAAATCTTCTAATTCCTCAATCATCTTAATCATATGTTGTTCTTTTTCTCTACCATTAAACCATCCTCCTGCCTTACCACTTGATGGATGTGGTGTTTTCAGTTCTATACAAGTGAACGCCCCTTCTTCTGTCCAACGACGAATGAAATCTTTATTTTCTAATAAATCATCTATCGGTTCTACATATTCTGGTAACTCATCAAGAGTCAAACATTCAGGATAATCACCAAATTCTGTTTTTGAATCATGATGAAGGACAAGTCTCTTATCTTCAGTTAGTCGTAAATCTAGCTCAACTCCATCCGAATGTTGCATTCCATAAACTAGAGCATCAACAGTATTTTCTCTTGGACGTACCCACTCTCCACTGTCCTGCATAACTATACCGTAGTGTTACTAATAATTAATTAAACGTTTTTTTCCAACATTCGTCCGCCCCAATGCTAAAGTGTTGAAAAGTGAGCCGGGATACAGGTATGTCCATGTCAGACACAATTGAACTAGACCGAAAATCAGACCCGAAAGAAGTAAGAGGATATGCATTTTATGACTGGGCTAAATCAGCATTTGAAACAAGTGTGACAGTTGCAGTCCTTCCAGCATGGTATGCATATTTATTCCTTAAAGCAAATGGTTTGACTACAACTATTGGGTCAATGGAACTTACTGGTGATACTATCTGGGCACTTTCTGTTGCTGCTGCAACACTATTCGTTGCAATTATTAGCCCCTCTTTAGGGGTTATTGCAGATAGGCGCATGATCAAAATGTGGTGGTTGAAAATCTTAACTTATGTGGGAGCAGGTTCTACTTTCCTGATTGCTTTTGCACCTTTATTATCTTTTGACTATCAATGGATATGGTTGATGGTATTCTTTGTCCTTGCAAACGTAGGTCTGAATGGTGCTGGAGTTTTCTATAACGCCTTGCTACCTCATATGGGTAAAGATGACGAAATGGATCGTATATCCAATCTCGCATTTGCTTATGGTTATCTAGGTGGAGGTCTTCTTTTGCTTGTACATCTGATAATGGTTATGACGCTAACAGGTGATTGGGTCATTCCTTTTGTCATGGCATCTTCTGGTGTTTGGTGGTATGCCTTTGCACTTATTACATTCAAATTAGTCCCTGAACCTCATATCGAGAATGAAATGCCTCCTATGAGTTTTGGTGTATCTGCTCGTTTAGCCATAACTGAAATTCGAAAAACTTTAGGTCAAGTTAGTAGATTCCGAACTCTTTTCATCTATATGCTTGCATACTTCTTCTTCATAGATGGTATCAACAGTGTAACTGCTCTTGGAGGCGTGTTTGGTACAACTGTTTTAGGAATTACTACAGTCGATCTTATCATCACAATTCTTGCTATTCAATTTGTAGCATGGCCATCTGCTTTGGCGTTTACCCGCTTAGCAAAAAGAGTAGGTACAAAATCTGCTCTAAATGTATCTCTAGTTGGATGGGTAGTTCTTTGTTTTGCAGCACTTTCATTTGCTCCTTTAGAGTTAGATGCACACTCTGAATATGATGTGCAGATAGAATCTATCGATGGAGAATGGTTTTTCACTCCAAACGCAGATATACCTACAATAGCTATGGTTGAAGATGGTTCTGAACAAGTTTGGGCAAAAGAAAATTTGCTCATGCTTAACATAGTACAATTAAATGATGATGTTAATGACGCTAATATTTATGAATGGTCAGGTTTTGATGATGATGGTGAAGTAATTGCTATTTCTATGGGATCTCATGATTTGGAAACTATTGCTTCTCTATCGGACTCATTTGAAGATACTCGTTTTTCAATTAGTGCCAAAGAAACTTCAACTATGGTTGGAGTAGATCATCCAACTAACTTAGGTGATGGCAAAATTGATTTCATTCCGGAAACAGTACGTACTCTAGTTTGGGGTCCTCTTGGCTTGGGAGTTGGTATTCAATTCCTAATCCTGGGATGTTCAATGGGAACTCTCCTCGGTGGCTCCCAAGGTCTAGCTCGTAGCATGTTTGGACAAATGGTTCCAGAAACACGAAGTGCCGAATTCTTTGGTTTCTTTGGTTTCTTTGGTAAGGTTGCTGCTTTTATCGGACCATTACTTTATGCAGGGATGACATACTTATTCGATAGCCGTGTTGGTCTCCTTTCTATAGCAGTTTTAATCCTAATAGGTGCTCTCATGATGAGACTAGTTGATCTCGATGAAGGAATAGCTGATGCACGGGCTGAAGATGCTCGTAACCGTGGTTTGAATTCAGATGATGAGTGATTAATTACGCATTATCTTATCGCATAATAATGCAATTTCTAGTAATAGAATAATTGGTCCCCCTACTAAAAACATTGAGATTGGATCAGGTGGAGATAATGCTGCTCCTAATAGAATTGCAATAAAGTAAATTATTCCTCTATTTTCAGTTATACTTTGTCTACTTATTATCTCAGTCCTCAGTAATAGTAATGCTACCAAAGGTGTTTGGAAACTTATTATCGAACCAAAGAATAGACCAACTATGAATCCGATCCATGACTGTAATTGCCAAGTATTAGTTAATCCTACATTCATTGCGTCATTAGCAAGGAAATCGAGGAGCATTGGAATTAGTATTTTATGTGAGTAAAAACCACCAGTTATGCCTAATCCAATTATAGAAACAAATACTATAATTAATTTAGATAATTTAAACTTTTTATTATCTATTTTCTTTCTTTTCGAAGTACTAATAATTCTTCTTCCATTCCAAGTCAAATCAGAAACTATTGCTATAAATACAAATATTAATCCTATTTGTACTGCAATTCTCAACCTTAGTAAAATAACTTCCATTGGTTGTAGGATAATTATCGTAACTTCGCTCGGCAAATAACCTTCAGCATTCAATAGCCAATTAATCACATCTTCTGAAAATGGGTAACCTAGAGTAATGCCTGCTAGAAATACTCCAATGAATAATGTTAATTTACCTTTTAGATAATTGACTAAACCTACGAACTCAGCCATTGGGATTAAGTCCCTAGAGCGGTTATCCATGTTATCGCGTGGGGGTTCTATTCCTGAATCCATCGCTTTGAATTTTACAATTTTATCTTCTTAGTATGATAGAAAGAATATCTCCATCTTTCAGTCTATGATCTAAACCAACTCTTTGCCAATCAAATTTCCCACTTGGTCCCTTAACTCTCGCATATCTGAATTTTCTTACAAAATCACGATGTAATTTCGCACAAATATCTCTCACTGTTGATGTGTCTTTGATAATTAAAGGTTCAATTAAATCTGCCTCTTGACCTTGTGGTTTTAGATATATCGACATAAAATGAAGATTTTTAAATATGAAATCTTTCATGTTATCTATCCCTCTTCCTGTTTTCGCTGAAACTTCTAAAACAGGCCAATTTTCAGGAATCATTTGCATAGTTCTTTCGATATCATCTTCGTTCGCTAAGTCAATTTTATTAATTACTACAACTGCATTACTGTAAATTCTATTTCCTGCTAGCGTATCTACTATGTGGTCATCTGTAACATTTGTTCTGAGAGTTACCGTTGCTGAAACGATACCGAAACTTCTGACGATATCTTGTATTTCATCATGTGTTAAATTTGTTTGTTTAACAGTTGATCTTACTACAATACCACCCCTGTTTGATCTAGTGATGAAGACTTGTGGTTCTTTTTGATTTAATCTCATACCTGATTTCCACAACTCCATATCTAGGATATCAAAGTGTGATTCTTGGAAAGGATCTAAAACGTATAATACCATGTCTGAACCTCTTATGACATTGAGAATTTCCTTACCTCTACCTTTGCCATCTGAAGCACCTTTAATTAATCCAGGAAGATCTAAAATCTGTATCTTTGCTCCTCTATGCTCCATTAATCCTGGTATACATGTAAGTGTTGTAAATGCAAAGTTCCCAACCTCTGATTTAACATCTGTTAACTGAGAGATAAGACTTGACTTACCTACGCTTGGGAAGCCAACTAGAGCAACAGAAGCATCTCCTGACTTTTTTACTTCAAACCCTGGTCCTCCACCACTAGCTTTTGCATGAGCCTGAGCTTTTTCTTTACGAGCTCTCAATGCTGCAATCTTTGCTTTTAGTTTGCCTATATGGGCATTTGTGGCTTTATTCTTTTGAGTTTTTCCAATCTCATCTTCGAGTAACTTGATTTGTTCCTCGATTGTTGCCATGTCTAAACCTCTTATCCCGACTTATGGATATGTAGGTGGCCTAGCCCCCTATTCTTCAATTGAATGCCTAAGCGATAGTTCATTGTCTACTTCTCTTTGGCTAGACCTGAGGGGCGGCCATGGCTGATGTGATACTAAATTTAGTAAATATACCAATCTTCAAAAAATTATTGTCGATGCCTCTCCAAGATTTATTTAATGGTATCGAAAATCAAACTTTAAGAGATATACGACCGAAAATTGATATTCGATCACATAGAGATTTTGATGTAGATTTAGAGGGCGATATACTTGAATGGTCAGATGAAAATTCGACTATTAACTTAGAAAAATCAATAATATTTCAAACAATTAATAACGAAAAAATCAGTGAATTCGGGATATTATTGGCTAAGTGGGCGTCTCAATCGGAATGGAAATGTTGGGATGCTCGTCTATTCCTATACATCGAACCATTACTTGATCGTCCTATAGAGAGTTCAGATGAATTCTTGATGTATACAACCTGGAATGATTTTGCAGATGTTTTATCTAGAACTGACAAAAAAGGTTATTCTGAATCTGTAGTTCTTGATTGGATGAAAAGAAGGGAGGGATTCGGTGAAACTATGGAACCATCTGAAGACCCAAGGATACTACCAACTATGGCTACACATAAATTATCTAGTGAGTCTTTGCATGTATTTCTCAATAATCTTAAATCAAAAGATATTAATTTACTGATTGGTCGCGAATATTTAGAACCAACCTTATGGAGTATTGGCGGCATATCTTTAGTAGACATAATGGAGATTTAAAATGAGTGAATTACCTTTATTTCCGCAACCTCCTAAATACCCTATGGATCCGGGATTTGTAGTTCTAGGAAGATTTCAGCCTTTTCACAAGGGCCATTCATTGATGGTTCAAGAAGCAGAAAAAATTCGTCTAGAAAAATATCCTGATTTGAAATTAATAATAGCAATTGGTTCATCTAATCAACCTGAATCTCTGAGGAATCCTTGGTCTGCTGCCGAAAGGTCGGGAATGATTTCTTCTTGGTTGAAAAATGAAGCTGGATTTGATGCTATTATTGTAGCAGTACCTGATATTAACGATCCTCCGAATTGGGTCAATCATTCAGAAAAATATCATGGAGGCCCTGGTGTATTTTTCAGTAGTGACAAATATTCTTGTGATTTATATGATGATTCAGATTGGACTGTAATTCATACACCTTTAATTCAAAGAGAAAATTTTGAGGGATGGAGAGTCCGTGAAACTGCTAGGATGCTTTCGACTATTCTTGATAAAATGGCAATAGATACGGTCTTAGGTGTATCTACTCCTAAATCTGTAATTGATTATCTCGTATCGAATGATTACCTAAAGAGACTTGCATTTTTAGGTGAAGGTGGAGAGCCAGTTGGTTAATTACCATCCAAGATTATCTTGACTAAATTCACAATTCCCTTCACAAGTATCCACTATTGAACCATTTGAAAGGAATTGGAAAGCCATTTCTCTTGCAATTGGTAATGCGCCTATTGCATTATGAGCAGGATGAGGTTCTTGTCCATATTCATTCCCTACAGGGGGTTGGATATATCCTCCATCGAAGAAAACTCCTACTGATCCAATATGTCCATCTTCAACTATATCCAGCCCGTATGGGGTAATAGTTGAGGAATCAAGCAATGGAATCCCTCCTGTCCTCATCATTCTTGATGAAGAAATATTTGATATTTGCAAATCAGATATCGAAAACAAAGTCATTAGTTCGAAAGGTTCTATCTCGTCTAAATAACCATTTTCCCTTATACTTAGGAATGTATCTGTTTCAGTTGAATCCCATAGTGATTGTATTATCGACATTGCAACTGCTCTATCTAATTGATTATCATAACCATATTCGCTAGCGAAAATAAAGTGAAATGCATCATATTGAGTGCATCTCTCGATTATATGTGAAAAAGAAGAACCTCCCGCCCATAGTACTCCTCTATTCAGGTCTGGTGAGAGACCTATTATTGAGGGTCCTCTTAGTGCGCCATTTGAGTATCCTGTATATGTGGGGTTATTGGTATCAATTAGTTTGTATCCATCATCGGTATAATATTCGGGTAAATCTGAGCAAACACCCATGAATGTTTTTATCATGACTACTTGATTAATCATGGCTTGTTCTAATCTTTCAGCTTGGTGCTGGAAATATTGCATGTTTAATACTGCATATTCAATACTAGTACTGTCATCATCAGACCAGCCATAGAAACTAGTTCCTAACATTGCAACATTGTTTTCATTGGCCCAGCCACTTAGCCCAGAGGTGTTACCATTACCAAGGAAACCATGACCCCATATTGTTATTTTAGCTGCTTCTTGAATATCTACTGAAGAGCCAGGTATTACTAACCAGAATGGGATTTCTCTATTTTCTACGAAAACTGGAGTACGATCTTCCGTTGAGGTTCTACGTATTAGTGCAGGTGGGAAAAATGATTCAGTATATTGTGGAGCCGTAAAAGTCCCAGTAATTAGCCAATGACTTGTATTTTCTTCAATCATAACTTTTGTATTAGATTCAATTTTACATCCAATGCCGTTACCAGTTCTTTCTAGAGCATCATTCCTCATAGATAGTAATGGTCCAATCATCGATTCAGTAGAAGATGTATGAAAACTCCATGCAGTTTGTAGTTCATTAATTGAATATTCAGTATTTTCAGAAATCCAATTAAATAATTCTTTGAATTCTCCTCTCCTATTCTCAATATCCGGCGATGTTGTGATTACATCATCGCGGAGTGCTGCAAATCCTTCAGGAGTTGGTATGGATTGATTATTTTCATCCATTAAACCAGTTAATAATACTACATAAGAGGTATTGTGATCTAATGCCTCAACAGTCCTCATATGAATTATAGTAGGCTGATCAATTTCCGATCTAGCATCTAGTTCAACCCAATGAGCTACTAATTCTCCATTAAATTGATTAATTATTACAGTAGAATGCCCTGAGTCTAAACTTTTCCCTATACTGTACTGACCTGCTAATTCTGAAACATCAGGTTCTACTGTGAAAGCAGTCATTATTTGTGTATTTGGGCTGGCACCATCCATTTGATTTAGGATAGGTATTTCTATCGGGCTAACTGTACCTGAACTAGGTATGGTATTCTGAGAATAATGAATTCTTTTTCCAGTATTCGTAGTATCATCATCTATCAAGAATGCATCCGAAGGAAATGGTAACATGCAATGTATAGGATTAGTGTTATCGCATCCTTCAATATGCGGTATTGTTATTGGATTATCAAGTGTGTTTTCATCTGTATAATCGCATGAACCATCATCATTTGTTGCCTCAATATCATAATTTTTAGCATTCTCATCCATACATCCTAATATTTCATCAATATCTGTATTTTCATCAGAATTTGCTGTACAACCGGAGAGAATAATACTGCAACAAAATAGTACCGCAAGTGTTTTTTTCATCATTGCTACGTGATGTCAGTCAGTTATGAATACTAGTTTTCTGATACTACTACTTTGACAGGTCTCAATACTCGGTCATGAAACATATATCCGTCTTCAATAATCTCTAAAACAACTCCTGGATTTTTATCCTCAGGAGCTGGTATTACAGCAATAGCCTCCATGAATGATGGATTAAATTCTTTATCTAATGCTTCTATTTTCACAATGCCTTCATTCTCAAATGTAGTTTTCAGCATTTTTAAAGTCAGATTCATTCCTTCAATGAATTTTTCCGAATCATTATTTTTAATATCTAATACTTTTTCTAGATTATCAACTACAGGAAGTATATTAAATGCCAAATTCATACCAGCAAATTTCACTAGTATATTCCTTTCTCTTGCGTATCTTTGCCTAATATTTGCAATCTCAGCAGTATCATATATTTTCTCTTTTTGTAATTCTTCTATTTGTTCTTCAAGAATTTTCATTTGGTCGATTTCATCATTTTCTTCAAGAATAATATCTTCTGATAATTCCTCTATTGGTTCATCGACCTCGTCCGTCATGGCCTTGGGTTTCAAACATCCTTCAAGAATCCAATGGTCCTAGTTATTCAAGATAGAAGTATTCGCCAGCTACTTTTTGTTCTCTATCTTTACGACTATCTGGTTTATTTATACGTGGTCTATGAGATTCATGGTCTCTTCTAAATGTGACATTTACATCTTTCAAAAATTTATTCATACCTTTACGCAGAGTTAGAGGTCCTACTGCATTTCCATGCTTCCCTCCCTCACCATCAAAAACTAGCAATGAGTCACTCACTATGTCAATGAAGTAAATGTCATGATCAATTACCATAGCTGCTTTCTCATTACTTTCCATTGTTCTTCTAATTGCCTTGGCTGCTTCCATTCTTGCATTCGCATCAAGATGTGCACTAGGTTCATCAAGTAGATACAAATCTGCTTCTCTCCCTAGGCAAATAACTATACTAACTGCTTGTAATTCTCCTCCTGAAAGTTTTTTAGCCTTTAGTTCTAGTAATTGATCAACTTGTAATGGCCTTACTACTTGAGTATGGAATTCCCCAGTTCTCCATTTATTCCCTAATTCCGTATTCAACCAATCTTCCACACTTCCTTCAAAATCAGTATGGACATGTTGAGGTTTATACGATACTTTTGCATCCATTGTACACCATCCTTGATCAGGTTCTATTTCACCTGCTATCATCTTAACCATGGTAGTTTTTCCTGTAGCATTAGGTCCAACAACACCTACAACTTCAGCACTTCTAACCATGCCTTCACCAGTTTTAAGTTTGAATGTTCCAAGAGTTTTTTCCATATCTCCCCACTTTAAGATTGGTAAACCAACTCCTTCACCTCTAACTCTTCCTCTCAAAAATTGTATTGGTTTATCTCTTATCCTTACATTTTCTTCGGGTAAGAAACCTTCTAGATATGCGTTAATTGCACTTCGGGTAGATCTTGCAGGAGTAAATATTCCAAATGCTGCACGTTCTCCATAGACTACATGAAGTAAATCACAGAGGACATCCAGTATTGCTAAGTCGTGTTCAACAACAATCACTCTTTTACCCATTTCAGCTAAGTCTTGAATGATTTTCACCATTCTCATACGTTCATGAATATCTAGGTAAGATGATGGTTCATCGAAGAAGTATACCTCTGCTTCTTTCAACATAGTTGCACAGATTGCAACTCTTTGTAATTCTCCTCCTGATAACTGACCTATATTCCGATCTAATATATGATTAATAGCTAATAATTCTGCATATTCATCCAGTTCTCCCCTATCATCGACTCTTTCAAGTAATTCTCGTGCTTTACCATCAAATATCTTAGGTAATTTATCAATATATTGTGGCTTTACTGCAATACTAACCTTATCATCTGCAACTAATTTCAGATAATCTCTTAATTCTCCTCTAGGAAATGATTCAATTATATCATCCCATTCTGCAGAATTAATTGTCCAGTCTCCTAGGTTCGGTTGTATAGATCCTGAAAGGAGATTTATTGCAGTAGATTTCCCCATGCCATTTGGTCCTAATATACCAACAACTTGTTTTTCCCTTGGTGCTGGTAATCTGAAAAGTCTAAATCCATTCTGTCCATATCTATGAGTCATCTCACCTTCTAATTCTTCAGGTAAATTTGTAATTATTAAAGCATCAAAAGGACATTTTGTAATACATATACCACACCCTATACACAAAGGCTCTGAAACAATTGGTTTTCCACTTGAATCATCGAGAATAATACATTCGATTCCATTCCGGACAGGTGGACAAAATGCCCAACATTCTGCATTACATTTCTCAGGGCTACACCTGTCTTCCAGAAGGACAGCCACTCTCATAATATCATCTCCCTAGTATTTTACTCAATATGTCTTCTATTATATAGGCGAATTTAAGCTGATTTCAATCAAACTGCGAAGAAACGAAATCTCACATAGATATATGCTGCCAAGCCAATTTTTTCTGTTTTTGACAATTGAGTTCTTTCAGAGAAAACGTCCCCGTCATTTTTCTCAATTTTCTTCATAATAGAATGATAAAATGTAGTCATTGCAGCAGGAGAATATCTACTTGATTTGTCAAGAAGTGGGAATAATTTCATTCCTCTTTCACGATATTTATCTGCCCGTGAAATGAATTCTGAAACAAATGGTTTCCACCCTGGATGCTTCAAGATTTCTTTGCCATTTCTTAAATCATCTTCAGAAATTCCGTATCTAGCAAGATCTTCTATTGGTAGATATATTCGATCACGTTCGATATCTTCAGCAACATCCCTTAGTATATTTGTAAGCTGCATATATATGCCCCAAGACTCAGCATATTCTATTGCTTTTTTATCGTTATATCCATATATTTCAATGCAAACAAGACCTACTGTTGATGCGACTTTGTAGCAGTATGAGTAAAGGTCTTCAAACGTATCATATCTATTACGATGGAAATCTTCCTCCATCCCACTAATCATATCATCGAGAAGTTGTCTATTTATCCCATATTTATTGACAGTATCTTTCAAAGCAATAAATATAGGATCTGTAGATGTTAATTTCCCATATGCTGTTGATAATTTTTTCCGATAATAGAATAATTGTGACATTTTATCATTATAAGATGATCTTTCTAATACAGGTCTTCCATCAATTAATCTTTCAATTTTTGTCCTATAATCTATTGACTCTTGATTATTCTCTGAACCCCCTGGGAAATAATCAACATAATCTCCATCTGCGATGTCATCTGCACGTCTACAAAATGCGTAATAAGCCATAATTGATTTTCTTTCTTCTTCAGGTAGATATTTGAATGAATGATAAAAATTACCCGCTTCTCTACGTGTTAATTCTTCACAATAATTGTACGCGGATTCTACTATTTCTGGAGGCATACTATTCTCCGACCAAATTGCTGCATCGATATGGGTGAATGGATTTACAAGTTCTCCTCTTGAACCAATTACACCCATGAAAAGTGCTCCCTCTCTCAATGTTTCTAATGCAGTTATACTAATTGCATGAACCGCCTCTTTCGTCACATTAACTGCAGTTCTAACCTTCTCAATAGGTGGAGCATCTGAGTCAGCATCAACAAGAGTGATACTCTTGCCACGGTCATAATCAACCATAGGCTCGGACCCATTAACTTGCCCTCCCGTCATACTACTTCGACATCAAGCCCAATTGATTCGTTCTTGAACCCCCCGCTATATTGGGTAATGTATAACTCTACGATTTAATTGATATTAATCATTTTTTTTGGATTCTTACGGGTTAAACATAATAAAATAGATTTCTTCATTATTTTCTTTATTTCAGGTCTTAAAACTTTAATTCTTTTATCCGGGTCTAGAATATTTCCTTCTTTCAATAAAATTAATGTTCTTTGTCCTATTAATACTGGCAGCATACAAGATAATCTGAGTCGATATTGGTTTTTTGGCAACATTTCAATATATTCTACTGCATTATCTAGGTAAGAACTAGCAATCTGAATATAATGTTTGAATAACGGAGTAAATGTGTCTATATTTTCCTTATCTAACAAATCCTCAGGTGTCAGATTATATTCTGAGAGTTTACTCCTAGGTAAATAGCACCTACCCATCTGTAAATCTTGAGGCAAATCTCTTAAAATATTTATTAATTGTAAAGATTTACCGAAATTTACTGCTTTTTCAAAAATTACTTTCTTTTCTTCCTCTTCCATTTTGAAAAGATGATCTAATGACATATGTGTCCAAAATTCACCTACACAACCCGCTACTCTATATGTATAATCATCTAGTTGTTCTTCATTATCTAATGAAACTATTTGTTCCCCTGATGCATCAGTAAATCTCTCTAAATCGAGAGACTGTCCTCCAATGATTATATCTAAACAAGTTCTTATTTTCTCCTTGTCTAAATCAGTGAAATTATTTGATTTTTCAAAATAATTAACTGGTATTTCTGCATCATATAGTAACTCTGCTTCAGACTTATTTTCTTGAATAATTGCTAGTTCTTTAAAATCGGGTAATTTTTGATTTGCATTTTGAATTCTAATATTATATTCTCTAAGTAATTGAAGTAATTGTTTATTATCTCCTACTGTGGAATCCGCAATTGTATCTGCTAGACGTGCTAACAAATAGGTCAGACCAATATGTCTACGTATTTTTTTGGGTAGAACTTTAAGACTTAAAAAAAATGATCTAGAAGTTCCCTCAAGTAATGTATCAATCCTTTTTTCAGACATACGAACCTCTAGTGCGCCGTCTTCCATGGACTTTGAGGGAATGTCTGGCATCTAAGACTCTCGCTTACTAGTTTATCTTAGTCCAGCTTCTTTTAATGCTTTCACTAATACATTTCCTATTTCTGAAGGGTCTCTGGCAACATAAATTCCTGCTGCTTCGAAAGCAGCGAATTTCTCTTGAGCTGTGCCCTTTCCACCTGAAATTATCGCTCCAGCATGTCCCATTCTTTTGCCCGGTGGTGCTGTTGATCCTGCTACAAACCCTACTATCGGTTTACTCATATTCTTTGATGCCCATTCTGCTGCCTCCTCTTCTGCAGATCCGCCAATTTCACCTATCATTACTATTGCCTCAGTTTGTGGGTCGGCCTCGAAAGCAGCAAGGCAATCAATAAATCCTGTTCCATTTACGGGATCTCCTCCGATGCCAACGCATGTTGACTGTCCTTCATCAACACTCATTGTTTGTGCAACAGCTTCGTAAGTTAAAGTTCCAGATTTTGAAACAATTCCAATTCTTCCTTTTGCATGTATGAATCCAGGCATTATTCCTACCTTACACCCACCATTCTCACCAGGTGTTATTATTCCTGGACAATTTGGTCCAATTAATCTTACATTTTGATATTGGTCTACTCGTGCAACTGCTCTAATCATATCTAATATCGGAATTCCTTCAGTAATGCAGACAATTATTCCGCCACCGTTCTGTTCAAAAGCGTCTGCGGCTTCAATAATAGCGGCAGCAGCAAATTTTGCTGGAACATATATCACACTCACATCAGCATTAGTTGCATCCAATCCCTCTGATACTGAATTAAATACAGGGACATTCTTATTTGGTAACTCTACAATTTGTCCACCTTTTCCAGGCGTTACTCCTCCTACTACGTTTGTTTTATATTCGTCCATCATTGTTCCATGGAATGTACCTTGTTTACCAGTTATTCCTTGAATTAGGACTTTACTTTCTTCATGAATCCAAATCGACATTATTTCTCACCTCTAGTTAATTGAACAATCTTTTCGGCACCTTCAGCCAAAGTACTAACTGTATGTACATTCAAATTACAATTATCTAGGACTGCTTTACCTTCTACATGATTAGTTCCTGAAAATCTTACTACTAATGGTACTTCTAATCCAAGTTCATTTGATGCTTCAATGACGCTTCTTGCAACCATATCACATTGAATAATTCCTCCAAATATATTTACTAGAATCCCTTCGACATTATCATCTTCAAGAATTATTCCAAAGGCGGTAGTTATCGATTCTCTTGTAGCACCTCCCCCAATATCAAGGAAATTTGCTGGTTCACCTCCATATAATTTTATTACATCCATGGATGCCATTGCTAAACCAGCACCATTTACTAAGCAACCAATATTCCCATCTAATTTGACATAAGATAGCCCGTGTTCATGGGCACGAATTTCAACTTCTTCTTCCTCCGAATGATCCCGCATTTCATCCATCCATGGATGCCTATATGACGCATTATCATCGAAACTAACCTTTGCATCCAGTGCAATCATTTCTCCTGAGTTTGAACGTACAAGAGGGTTAATCTCTATCATTGCACAATCTTTTTCTACAAACATTCTTGATAATGATGAAAGCATTGACACTAAGTCTTTCTTTGATTCACCAACTAGTCCTAGTTGATTTGCCATATTTTCAGCATCTTTTATGTCTAGGCCGTTAACCGGATGAGTCCAAATTTTGTATATTGCTTCTGGCGTATTTTCGGCTACTTCCTCAATATCTACTCCACCTTCTTTTGAAGCCATGATGAGGACTGATTTTGCCTCTCTATCAACTAGAAGGGCAAGATAATATTCATGTGCTATGGAACATCCTGCTTCTATGTATAAGTTGTTCACAATTTTCCCCTCAGGTCCTGTTTGTTTAGTTACAAGATTTCTATTGATTATGTTACTTGCATAAGTCTCAACTTCATCTCTGGAGAAAGCTATTTTCACTCCTCCTTCCATAACTAAGTTTCCAGTTTTTGTGTCATAAAGATTACCTTTACCACGCCCTCCTGCGTGAATTTGTGACTTTACTGCAACTACTTTAGACCCTAAGTTATCATATGCAGATAACGCATCACTTACTGTTTTACAGTGTATTCCATCTTGTACTTTTACACCTGCTTCTTTGAACAGGATTTTCCCTTGATACTCGTGAATATTCATCTCTATCGTGTCTCCGAACCGAACTCGCTCTTTGAACGATGCGCTGATACAAGTTCAAATCATAGACACGAAGTGCTGAAATCAATTGTCATATCCGACAGGGCATGGACGTTGTAGTTCTTGCAGGTGGTTTTGGTACTAGGTTGAGGCCTTGGACCGATGGGAGAGCGAAACCATTGCTACCAGTCTTAGATAAAACTCTTCTAGAAAGGGTTGTTGAATGCGTTCCTCCTAAACTTATTGACAAAGTTATAATTGCAGCCGGTTACAGTATAAATGAAATGCAGGATTTTTTTAATACATCTGATCTTCCTTATGAGGTTGTAATATCTGTTGAAGATGAACCATTAGGCACGGGGGGGGCAATCGCTAAATCTCTAGAACATCTCACTAGTGATGGCCCCATACTAATATTAAATGGCGATTTAGTTTCAAGTGTAGATGTACTGGAATTACTAAATCATCATCAAGAAAAAAAGGCTAAAGTTACACTTTCACTCTGGCATGTTGATGACCCAAGTAGATTTGGCGTATGTGGTTTAGAAAGTTCAGGAATGATTACCAAATTTCAAGAAAAGCCTGCACCTGGTACTGAGTTCTCAAATCTCATAAATGCCGGATGTTACTTAGTAGAAAGAGAAGTTCTTGAGTCCCTTTCTAAAGAAAGGCATAGTATGGAAAGAGAAGTGTTTCCTGTTATCGCAAATAAAGGCAATATGGCCGGCTTAGAGTTCAAAGGCTATTTCGTTGATGCAGGTACTCCTTCATCATTTCTTGATGCAACAAAAGTCTGTATATCTAATAATAGGTATTCTGTTGGAGTTGTTGATGGAGATAATTGGTATTCAGACACAAATTTCAGTACAAATTCTTCTATTAAAGGGACATCTGTCTCTAGCGGTGTATCAATAGGTGAAAACTCTAAAGTTGTTGATTGTGTAATTTTATCAGATGCTAAAATCGGAGATAATTGCACCTTATATCGCTGCTTAATTGGAGAATCCTCAATTATTTCTGATAATTGTGAAATTTCTGACAGAGTCATAGGACATGGCGAAATTGTTTAATTCATCCGTCATTATCATATCAGTTTAATGTCTCGGGTATTCATGAGAGAACAACTCGTAGTTGTAAATTTCAAAACATATGAGACTGCTCATGGTATCGCAGCTGAAAAATTAGCACTGATAATGGAATCAATCGAAACAGAAGCAAGGATGATAGCAGTTGTTTCTGCTTTTGATTTATCTGCAGTCGTTACAGCGGCTCCTAGTCTTGAGGTATGGACTCAACATCTGGATCCAATTAATTTTGGTTCAAATACAGGTTGGTTACATCCTGAAACTGCGATTGAAAGAGGAGCAAAAGGGACTCTAATCAATCATGCTGAACATAAAGTTTCAATTGAGCATATAGCCATGTTACTCGATACTGTACCTGAAGGATTTACGGTTTGTGCATGTGCTGCAGATATAGATGAAGCCCGCGCATTATCTGCACTAATGCCAGATTATGTCGCCGTCGAACCTCCTGAATTAATTGGCGGGGATATATCTGTTACAACATCTGATCCTGAGGTAGTTAGTGGCACAGCACGAGCTATTCGCGAGATTAGTGAAGAAGTAGGTATTCTTTGCGGAGCCGGTGTAAAGAATGGGGATGATGTAATCAAAGCCATAGAGTTAGGGACTTCAGGAGTATTATTAGCTAGCGGCGTTACTAAAGTTGAGGACGCCAGAAAGGCTCTAAACGATTTAGTGTCTAAAATATAGGTATTATTTATATAATTAAATAAGTATTATACTTCAATGAAATGTCGCTAATTAGCGAGATAATCACTGTTTCGCTCTCTTTCGAGATGCTTTTCGGCGACGTAATTTCTTCTTACGCCATTTCCAGCGTTGGTTTCCTTGCTTCTTCCAGGCACGTGAACCTCGCTTCATGCAGCCCGCCGACCTACTGCCCCTATATGAGCGATTTGTAGAGTGAGAACAGACCTTCGTCGCTCAAGTCATTGTTTTTAGTGGTGGGCGATACAGGATTTGAACCCATGTCATCGGCTTAGAAGGCCGATATGATATCCAGACTACACCAATCGCCCTTGGGCTGTCGCGGAAGTATCTCTCTCATGAACCCTACACCTCAAGCATTTTCATCCAGAAGGCCATCTACAGCATCTTCCAATACGTCTTGCATTTGATTTGCATCCTCTCCTGCACTATAATTTAGTCTCCCGTCATCCTGTATATCTGCTCTGATATCTTTCACACTTCTCCCTATTTCTTTCGCGATTTCTTTTTTCTTATTCAAATTTTTTCTTCTTAAAGAAATTAAATTTGATATTGCAGATATACTCCGTAGTATACTTTCTAATACTGCGATTAAGAATAAACTACTGAAGAATGATGAAGCAATTTCACTGAGACTACTAAATAATGATTCAATTTCTGAAATTTGGACCTGAGCATCACCGACTAAAAACACACCAAGGACACCAAATGGTAGCATTTTCGCGACATCTCTGGAGAGGTCTTCGGTCCAATATGATAAGATTCTAACAGCTCCAACTACTGAAGTTGCAATCAATGCGTTCCTTGAATGATCTGCATCAGGAGAGAGTAATGTCAAAATTATTGCAAGAACAAGTGTCCAGAATGTGATAAGTACTGGTACAATTACAACATATTGCATCACAAAAATAATTGTTCTAGCATATTTTTTTATTTTCCCACCAAAATTATCTGAATAATGTTCTAAATCTAAAGTTATCAAATCCCTCTTAGCTAATGCTCTGTAGAAAATAAATACGAATACAGAGTAAGCTGATATTGCGATAATAGCGCCGAGTGTAGGGTATGCTTCTTCTATTATGACACGAACTAATTCTTCTACATCTGACATGTTAGTCGGCATATCCATAGTTATTGGTGCCCCTATCGCCATAATATGATTATGTATCTCATGATTTGAACGGTTTAGCACATTTAGGACATCTACTAGGCATAGTTACTCTTTTTCGCTCCCATGTATATCCACAATCTCCACAGATCCATTGTCGCTCAGGTAATTTCTCTAACACTCTTTCTCGCATTTCTTGTAGTACTGATGAATCTGCTAATTTTGGTGGGGGGGATATTTCTTTGGCTAGATCTGCATGTATACTACCGTGGTCGAGTAAACCAGAAGCATGCAATAATTCATGGACCAATGTATGGCGATATAGAACTAAATCATTATTTAATAAGGGATTTAATCCAATAGTTACTGGTCCGCAAGATACTCTTAGCTTCCTTCTACGAAATAGTTCATTAGCATTACATTCGAAACGAGTCATACCCAACCTAGACTCATTCTCATTTATCCAAATAAGTTCTAAGTTTCTACCTAGAAATTTTAGAAAAGGCGCATCTTTTTTATCAATTTTCATTTTTAATTCTTCTATTAATCCTTCAGGAATCCATGGTATCTCAGGGAGTTCAGTTATTTTCCTATCAGGTCCCCCCTCCTCACTCATACCCTTGCCTAGTCCATTTGCCTTAAATGACCGTCGTAAGTCGCATGTTCAATGGGCGTGTGGCGCAGCTTGGAAGCGCGCTTCTTTGGCTAAGAAGAGGCCCCGAGTTCAAATCTCGGCTCGTCCACCATTGTATATTTTATACTAATATTATACAATATCAATAATATGGTGTATAATTTAATACCGGCTTTATTCAATTGAATCTGAATTAATTTCATTAATTTAATAATCCCTATATTCATTTGTCCTCCTCTACCTGTCTCTTATACACATCTGACGCTGCCGACGAATAGAGAGGTG
>CAXDMJ010000006.1:0-51292 GCA_963990035.1 uncultured Candidatus Poseidoniales archaeon
GATTGTTGATGAAAATCTCGAAGAGACTGTTATAATTCCTGATATAAGCACTGAACTAAAAGAAGCTGAATGGTGGAAAGAGTAGAAGATTTAACGTCAATAACCTACTACTCAGATTAGTTAAATCCATTTTTAGTCTTAATTTCAATTATTTCGTGACGGAACGGCTGAGGGAACTAAGTTAGCTATTGATGCAGTACCTGGTGAAAATGGCAGTTGGCCATTATGGTTAATCAGCATTGGCGACAAGATCTATTTTACAGCCAATAATGATGAACACGGACGGCAAATGTGGTTCCATTGGGATAATCCTGGTCCATTAGTTGTAGTTAATTCGGTATAGAATTTCCTATCCTGCAGAATTCTTATTAAATGAATACTACTCAGTTAATTGAGATTGACTGGCATGGATGTAGACTTACAAAAAGAATTAACTTGGGCATTTGGAGCATTAGCGACTTTCATCGTATTTTTATTATTAGGAGGAATCACTGAAGTTACAGAAATTGCAATAACAGTGGGTGCTTTTGTATTAAGTTGGACTGTGATGAGTTATTTTATCAAAAATTTTGGTTCAGGAGGTACTTCGAAACAAGAATTAGAAAATGAATTCAAATGGTATACTGCCATCCTAGTTATATTCATTGCAATTATGACTCTTATTGGGAAAACTGATGGTGAATTAGAATTAACCTCGACATTATATGGGATATTAGTATTTGGTTTCACATTAATTTGGGTGATTCGTAGTTCTGCAATTAAATATTTTAGTAAATCATAATTTATTTTCTGATAGATCTCTAATCCTATTATAATATCAAGTCGAACAATTTTTATCTTGAGTTTACTTTTCTATACAGTAAACTTGAATTACAAATCATTGTTGGTAAATATGTGGATGATGATATTACGAAGGTTCGTAAAACAGCAATGGGCTTGGCAATAGCCATCACAGCAATAGCTGTTATTTTAGCAGTCGTAGTCATAATGACTTTCTCACTAATGGTATATGCCATTAATGGATGATAGTGGTTTTTATTTATCCTAATATGGGTGATATAGTCATCACTGTAATAGCGAATAATGCGTAACCACCAATAAGGAAAGTAAGTATTTGTCCTGAGTTCATGTTGTGAGGGATGCATGTTCACTAATGAAGAAGTGTTTCATTTTCTCTTCCCACCATAAGTAACTTTGTATCTCTGCACATCATAATTGACATTAAGATAACTAAAAATAATAATTATTTTGTCGAATGAATATGCTTACCGGAACTTGTCCCAAGTGTGGAGGGGATAATTTGGAAGGACCTGAGAACTTTCGTAATTTTGGAATTAATAAAATTTCCTGCAATCATTGTAGATATACAGAATTATATGGATTAGATAGTAATGAGAGCGTTGTTTACAAAAGAAAAATAGCATTTATATGGTTAATCTGTGTTATATTACCCATTACAGTATCGTTGTATTTTTGGTTGAGTTGAAATGATGTTAGTAAAAGAGTCTATTATATCGACGTTAGTTAATACAAGAAGTATCCATATTCTTGGTGCTGGATTGAATAAAGAGCGAACTGCACATACAGCTGTTGGGGAATTATCTCTAAGAGGATGGCGAATTATTCCAATCCATCCTCGTGATGCCGGGGCTACGATATCTGGAATTCCGATTAGACCTAATATTGAGGAAGGCGTTGAACTAGAGATCATTGTTCTTTTTCTAGCGCCAGAACGCGCTCGTAATGTAGTTAGAGAATTACTTCTCAGAGAATTAGAAACACCACCTATAGTTTGGTTTCAACCAGGAGCTGAAGATGAAATCGCTATTTCTTGGTTGAATGAGGCAGGATGGTCGTTCGTTTTCGATGATTGTATAGTTCGATTTACTGAAAGAAATGATTTAGTCCATCCTCCAACAATTGTACCTTGGTTTCGACAAGTACAGGATAGTGATGATTCAGGATGCTCAGTTTGGTCAGTTCACGAATATCAGGAAGAATCCATATTACCTAGCACTGACTTAGAGTGGGTTGGTGACTTGATAGATCTAGAACTTTCTGACCACCTAGTAGCAAAATATATCAGAAGTTTAGTCGAAGAGAGAGAAGACCTCGAGAATTGTGGACGGAGATTAGCATAATCATAGTTTATTTTTGTTTTCATAACTAATTATTGATAGATACAACGAAAAAGAGATTTGATTCAGCAAAGTTATGGCTTACACTGAGGTCTCATTCGATGAAGCTTCAGAAGTAATTATTTCTGCTGGATTCTCTGATTTAATTAGTTTAGAAAAGTTAGCAGGTGGTTGGGCTAATTCAAACTACATATTAAATTTAAAAAATAATGAAAAACTTGTGCTTAAGATATGGAATGAACAAACTCTTCAAGAAGTAGACTATCTTCTTTCAATGACTACCTATTTATCTGATATGGGAGTTCCAACTCCTGCCCCTATTCGCTTCAATAATGGGACATTAATGACTGTTAGAGATGAACTTGCCTGGACTCTATTGCCTTTTATTGAAGGAGATTGGTTAGAACCTAACCATTCCTCCTTGTACGATCTAGGAACTATACAAGCCAGTTTACACATGACTACTCCTCATAGAGACTTAAAGTCAAATTTTTCTATGGGGAATATATTATTTGAGAAGTTATTTGCAATGGCTGATGCAAATAATCAATGGACTAATTTTTTGGATATGTTGAAAATTGAGAACTCCGAAATAAGAGAAAATATCAAAGATCTCCCTAAGGGGGTAATACATGGCGATTTATTTCCAGATAATGTTTTAGGAAACAAAGATAAAGTTTGGGCTATACTTGATTTCGAAGAAATTTGCTTTGATATTTTAGCATTTGATTTAGTAATGACTTTTGTCGGTTTTGGTTGGGAGAATGGAGAGCCCATAACAGAGCGTTGGCAAGCATTACTGGATGGCTATCAATCTGTAAGGAAATTAAGTGATGTTGAAATCAATGCCTTACCTCACTTACATCGTCTAGCGACCCTATCAATAGCGGCATGGCGTTATTGGCAATTTGTAATAAATTTACCAAATACTGAACATACTGATAGATATCTTGAAATGACTCAGAGACTTGATAAGAAATTACCTTTCTAACTTGTTCTAAATTCAGATATTAATATGAATATTAGTGTTATAATAATTACTTAGTGTAGTAAATACAATTAACAGTAATTTACAAAAGTGAGTGTCAATTTTACCATTCAGTGTAATTATTTCCACTTTCGGTTTAATAGCCCATACCCCCTTGGCCATACTATGAAAGCTGTGGTTGTCGGATATTCCCGTTCCCCTTTCACTCCCGCTAAGAGGGGTGAACTCGCCAAAACAAGACCTGATGATATAGCTGCTACTGTAGTTAATGGGCTCCTTAAAAAGACTGGAATTGACCCCTCACTTATTGAAGATTTGATTGTTGGAACCGCCTTTCCAGAAGCTGAACAAGGTTTCAATATGGCACGAATGGTTACTTTCCTTAGTGATTTACCAGAGACTGTTCCTGGCGTCACAATAAACCGATTCTGTGGATCTTCTATGCAGGCCATACACGACGCTGTTGGTCGAATTTCAATGGGTGCAGGTGATGCATTTATTGCAGGAGGGGTCGAATCAATGAGTCGAATACCAATGACTGGATTCAATCCTATGCCTAATCCAAAACTTAGTCTAGAATTTCCTGAAGCATTTACATCAATGGGTGTAACTGCAGAAAATCTTGCTCAAATGTATTCTATCGGTCGCGAAGAACAAGAGAAATTTGCTATTGAAAGTCAACGAAGAGCTACTAAATTTAGAGAATCTGGTGCATTTAAGGACGAAATAGTGGTCATAGAAACAACAACAGGTGTTGTTGATTCTGACGGTTGTCTCCGTCCCGAAACAGATTCTGCAGCACTTTCCAATCTAAGTCCTGCCTTCGATATTAATGGCACCGTTACTGCAGGTACCGCCTCACCATTAACTGATGGTGCCGCCTTCGTCCTAGTTTGTTCTGAACATTTTGCCGAAGAGAATGGGCTAACACCATTGGCCAGAATTTTGAGTACTGCTGTAACTGCTTGTTCTCCGGAAATCATGGGTATTGGTCCAGTTGAAGCTACACGTAAAGCATTAAAGAGAGCTGGAATATCACTAGATGAAATTGGAATTATTGAATTAAATGAAGCCTTTGCAGCTCAATCACTTGCCGTTATTAGTGAGTTGAAAATGGATAAATCGAAAGTCAATATTGAAGGTGGAGCTATAGCATTAGGTCATCCGCTAGGTGCAAGTGGTGCTAGAATTACTGGTAAAGCAGCACAATTAATGAGTAATAATGACGAAAAATATGCACTCGCAACAATGTGCATAGGCGGTGGACAAGGAATTGCCACAATTTTAGAAAGAATCTAGGAGTTCAATATATGTCTCAGACAATAAAAAAAGTAGCCGTCATTGGAAGCGGAGTTATGGGTGCTGGTATAGCCGCTCACTGCGCAAATGCTGGATGCGAGGTTCTCCTGCTAGACATTGTTCCTGAAGATTCATCTGATCGAAATATTGTTGCTAAGGGTGCAATTAAGAAGATGCTTAAATCAAATCCCGAAATGCTTACACTAAAGAGAAATGCTAAATTAATTTCTCCTGGGAATATTGATGATGACCTTGCACAATTAAAAGACTTTGACTGGGTAATCGAAGTGATAGTTGAAAATCTTCAAATCAAAAGAAATTTATATAAAAATCTTGCAAAAAATATAGGACCGGATACTATATTATCTTCTAATACCTCTACAATACCACGTTCAGAACTTATTGCTGATATGTCACCAGATTTATCTTCCAGATTCTTAATTACACATTTCTTTAATCCTCCAAGATATCTCCCTTTACTAGAAGTTGTCAGTTCAACTGATGTTGCTGAGGGAGTTTTACAGAGATTCTGTTCATTTGCTGATATTGAACTTGGTAAGAGGGTGATCATCTGTAATGACAGTCCAGGGTTCATTGGTAATAGACTTGGAATTTACTTTATTCAAAGAGCATTTAAAGCAACTATAGATCATGAATTATCGGTCGAAGAAGCTGATGCTATGCTTGGCAGACCTATTGGTTTACCCAAGACTGCTGTATTTGGATTGATGGATTTAGTTGGAATTGATTTAATACCGCATGTTACGGAAAGTCTTGTATCTAATCTCCCTACTAATGACCCATTTCATCAGATAGCGGGTGCGGGTAAAGAATCTGTCATTTCGATGATTAAGGATGGTTACACTGGCCGTAAAGGAAAAGGTGGTTTTTATCGACTTAACAAAGATGATGGCAATAAGGTAAAGGAAGCTAGAAACTTGGTAACTGGAACATACCAAACTGCAAATCGCAGAGCGGGTTTCCCTTCAGCCAAGATGGGGAAACGTGGGCTTTCATCTATAATGGATTGTAATGACAAAGGTGCTGAATTTGTTACAGATGTATTACTGGACTCACTATCTTATGCAGCCTATATAGTCCCTGAAGTTAGTGATGATATTTATGCAATTGATGGGGCTATGAAAGTTGGGTATAACTGGAAAAATGGGCCGTTCGAAATGATGGATGCAATAGGTGCTAAATCCATGGTTAAAAGACTTCAAGATTCTAATAGATTAGTTCCACCTTTCTTGGCTCTTGCAGCAGAAAGAGGTTCATTCTACAATATTCAATCTGGTGAAATCACAAGACTTTCTCCAAATGGTGAAATGATAATTGTTGAAAGATCAGGAGATTATCTTACCGTAGCCGATTTGAAACGTCGTGGAAAACCATTGAAGAGAAATGGTTCTGCTAGTATATGGGATATGGGTGAACAAGTTTTACTTGTTGAATACCACACGAAAATGAATGCGATGGATCCGATGAATATGGAAATGCTTCTGAATGCAGTTGACATGGCTGAATCGGGTAATTGGAAAGGAGTTGTGGTAGGTAATGATGCTACGAATTTTTGTGCAGGTGCAAATCTTGGGTTAGCTTTGTTCGCAGCTAATTTAGCTGCATGGAAAGATTTGGACGATTTTATTGCTTTAGGACAAGATACCTATCAAACATTGAAGTACTCTGAGGTTCCAATTGTGGCTGCCTCAGCAGGCCTCTGTTTGGGTGGTGGTGCTGAAGTACTGATGCATTGTGATGCTGTCCAAGCACATTCAGAATCGTATGTAGGACTAGTCGAAGTAGGTGTTGGAATTATTCCCGCTTGGGGAGGTTGTAAGGAATACTTAGGGCGAGTCGAAGAGTTTGGTCTAGCACCAAATGGACCCATGGGTGCAGTAATGAAAGCATTCGAAGTAATTGGTACTGCCCAAGTGGCAAAGTCAGCAGAACAAGCTCGATCTATGGGTTTTTTGAGTCCAAGTGATGGCATTACTATGAATAGAGATAGGCTACTATCTGATGCCAAAAAGTTACTAATTGAGATTTCTGTGGGATATACACCTCCGGAACCCAGGACTTATTCATTACCTGGTAAATCAGGTAAGGCTGCGTTGCAATTAGCAGTTAATGATCTAGCCTTAGCAGGTAAAGTCACACCTCATGATATCATCGTCACTAATGCATTAGCAGAGATATTGACAGGGGGAGATACTGATATTACTGAGTTATTAGAAGAGGATGATATTCTATCCATGGAGAGGGATACAATATCAATACTAGCGAAGAATACAGATACATTAGATCGAATGCAGCATATGCTGGAGAAAGGTAAACCTCTGAGGAATTAAGGTGAGAATATGGTAGATTACAATGCACCCAAAAAAGATTATGATTTCCTATTGAATGAAGTATTAGATGCAATTCCAATTGTGCAGAGGTTAGGATATTCTGAATTTGACAAAGATTTTCTGTCTATGCTCACTGAAGGTTGGGGGGAACATGTAAAGGAAGTATGGCTGCCAATCAATCAATTAGGAGACAGAGTAGGATTGAATTATAATGATGGTAAAATATCAATGCCTGAAGAATTCAAAAAAGCATACAAAGAAAGTTCTGAAGCCGGTTGGTTATCCACTGCATGTAAACCTGAACATGGAGGAATGGGAGTGCCAATTTTCTTCCAATCTGTTATTTGGGCCGAATTCGGTACTTCAGCAAATATGGCATTAAGCGTCCTCCCCGCTCTTACCGTAGGTGTTTACGAGGTTTTAGTAGAACATGGTAAAAAAGAGTTAATTGATTATTTTGCTAAAAATATTGCTTCAGGAAAATGGTCTGGGACAATGTGTCTGACAGAACCGCATGCTGGTACTGATTTAGGCATGATATCTACCAAAGCAGTACCGCAGAATGATGGGTCATACCATCTGAGTGGGACTAAGATATTCATCACATATGGTGAGCACGATATGACAGAAAATATTGTCCATCTAGTACTTGCAAAGACTCCAGATGCACCTAAAGGTACCAAAGGCATCTCTCTCTTCCTAGTTCCTAAATTTATGCCTTCAGGTTGGAATTCTGAAGGTCTTTCAGAAATGACAAGTGATCTTAATTCAGAACATAATGGAGTCACCTGTTCAGGAAGTGAAGAAAAGATGGGAGTTCATGCATCCCCTACTTGTGTTATGAATTTCAACCAAAGTATCGGATGGAGAGTCGGGGATCTATATTCAGGAATGCCTCTAATGTTTGAAATGATGAATAGAGAAAGGTTAGCAACTGGGATGATGGGGATTGGGCTTGCCGAAATAGCATATCAAAATGCTCTATCCTGGGCTAAGGAAAGACGCCAAGGAAGAGATCTCAAGGGTACACAAGATCCTAATGAAGCTGCAGATAATATCCTTGTTCATCCCGATGTTCGCCGAATGTTGTTGGAGGCTAAGGTCAACAATGAAGGTTGTCGGGCACTAGCAGCATGGACTGGAATTCTCCTCGATCAATCACACAGTGATGATCCTGAAGAAGCAGAAATGGCTACCGCATTAGTTGCTTTATTTACACCAATTGTAAAAGCACATTTCACAGATCTTGGTTGTGAAACTGTAAGTACTTGTATGCAAGTAATGGGAGGTGCGGGATATTGTTCTGAATATGGTGTAGAACAATTTTATCGAGATGTCAGGATTTCTAAGATATGGGAAGGAACAAACGGGATTCAAGCATTGGACTTAGCAGGCCGAAAAGTCACTCAAAATCTAGGTAAAAATCTGAGGCATATTATGTGGCCTCTAACTGACTTTATTAATGAAAATAAAAATGATTCACAGATGGCTGAATTCAATAAACCACTCCATCAAGGTGTTCGTGGTCTGCAGCAATTAACGCTGCTAATGATCGCAGAGGGGCAGTCTAATCCTCACTTCCTCGCTGCAGGTGCTACTGACTATTGTAGATATTTCAGTAACGTATTAATTGCGTATATGTGGGCTAGAATTGCTAAAGTATCTCTACTAAAAAAAGGTGAACCATTTTATGATGCTAAATTAGCTAGTGCACGATTCTTTTTCAAAAAAATATTCCCTGAAACAGTTGGTCTCGCAGCAAAAATTCAAGCTGGACATAATACACTAATGGACTATCCTTTGGAGATGATGTGATGTCTGTTAAAATTAGTCAAACACTAAAAATTCGATTCAAAAGGGCTATTAAAAGAGTGCAAAATCTTTCATCAAGGCCATCAAATCAACTTCTTCTCCAACTTTATGCCCTGTATAAACAGGCCAATGAGGGTGATTGTAATGGTAAGGCTAGCGGTGGTTTGAGGGAAAGAGCAAAATGGAAAGCCTGGAACTCGATTTTAGGTACTTCCGAATTTGATGCTATGACAAAGTATTGCGAAGTCGTCGATCATTTAGTCCAAGCAGAATAGGTGAGAGGATGCTAATCGATGAAAAAAAATTAGATGCAGAGTATAAAAGCCTGTTAAATGGTGTTAAATTTAGGGTTTTTACAGCACTTTCTATGCCTACAGCTTGGTTTGCCGGACTCCATATTAAGCAATTAGATGATAATATTTGCATATCATCACTTCAAGGAGGTTGGCGTACTCAAAATCCCTTCAAAACCATGTATTGGGCTGTACAAGGAATGGGTGCAGAGCTGAGTACAGGTGCTGCCGCATTTGCAATTTCAAAATCTATGACTAAAAAAATAAGGATGTTTGTAGTGGCTACTGAAGCTAAATTTACTAAGGTGGCAAAAGGAAAGATAATATTCACATGTGATCAAAATTCTTTAGTTAAATCATCTATAGAAGAAAGTATGGTTACTGGTAATTCAGTTGAATGTAAGTTAACTTCAATCGCGACAGATTCATCAGGTGACGTCGTATCAGAATGGATATTCACATGGAACTTTTTAGTAATTAGTGGAGAGTGAAATATGATAAATACAAGGCTGACGAAAGATGCTGGTATTAGGTATCCTATTATCTGTGGTGCAATGTACCCCTGCTCGAATCCAGAGTTAGTTTCGGCAGCTTCTGAAGGTGGTGGTATAGCTATTTTACAGCCAGTTTCTTTAACTATGGTTCATGGATTCGATAAACCCAATCGGAAGGAAGGCCTTAGAGCTGGAATTAGACATATCAGAACACTTACTGATAAACCAATTGGATTTAATGCTTTAATAGAGAAGGGAAGTGAAAAATATATTCAACAAATGTCCGAATGGATTGATATTGCACTTGAGGAAGGAGTACTTTTCTACGTAACCTCTCTAGGTAAACCGGATTGGGTTTGTGATAAAGTTCATGCCAAAGGAGGTGTCGTTTATCACGATGTCACTAATAGAAAATGGGCTGAGAAAGGTAAGGAGTGTGGAGTTGATGGTTTGATATGCGTCAACAATAGAGCAGGTGGACATTTAGGTGAATTTTCTATGGAGGAAATGTACGTGCAACTTTCAGACATGGGTCTTCCATTGATCTGTGCTGGTGGAGTTGGCAGTGAATTAGAATTAGCAAAGGCATTAAAGATTGGATATGATGGTGTTCAAATGGGTACTAGATTCATTGCTACTGATGAATGTACTACTCCTCAAGACTATAAAGATGCAATCATTAAAGCCAAAGAAGAAGATATTACATGGACTACCAAATTAACAGGAGTACCAATTTCAGTTATCAATAATAGTAAATTGAAAAAGAATAATTCGTGGCCTATCAGACGCCTACTTGATAGTAGATTCAAACATAGAATCAGAGTACTCATTACTGCAATCTCTTTCTGGAGGATGAGAGCTTTTTCTAAAGGAAAGGGTAAATCATCGAAGGATTTATGGTCTGCTGGAAAAAGTGTAGAAACAGTGAATAGTATAGAATCCGCTACTGTTATCATGGAAAGATTGGGTAAATCTATTGATGGAGATATATTGTAGATGGATACTTCTAAACCAAGTCATAGATCACGACTTAAAGCAGCAGTTTATCAGAAAACTCCTGCACCTCTGCTTCCGAGTAAACCGAAGGTTTTGACAGCATTAATAACCATTCAAATTATTGCACTGATAATATCTCCTAGTTGGAGAGATTATAATACCGCATGGGTAATTTTTGGTGCATCAATTCCAGTTGCTGGTTGGTTAATTCTGAGATGGAGGATATATTCTTCAGTATTCATCACACCACCAAGAATCATAAATAGAATTAGTGATCCTAGATGGGAAGAATTTGCTTACAAAGGATGGGGAGAAGAAAATATGAAAGCTCATTTACTTAGGTCTGAAATAGAAAGTGAAGACACGATATTATATCTCCATGGATACAATTCAAACCTTGGAAATGGAGAGTCTAGATGTTTACATATGAACTCAATTGGACTGAATGTTATTGGATTAGATCAAAGAGGATTTGGTGAGCAAAAAGGGAAATATGAATGGACGATTCTTAAAGTAATTGCAGATATTGAACTATTACTTGAAAGAATTCCTTCAATATTGGGATATACACCTGATAAACTTTGGATATATGGACATTCAATGGGCGGTTTTCTATCAATTAGGCTCTCTTCGCACCTATCTGGATGGTGGGGTGAATCGCTAAGTGGTGTAATTCTAGAATCCCCAGTGACATCTTTTCCATTAATAATTGAGAAAAAATTACCTGGTAGAGCGGTAATGGCCAGCCCATGGGTACGGCATATACTGAGAAGAGAGTACCAGCGCATACATCCGGATCTTAATATTGGATATGCAAATTCCCAGATTCCATTTTGGGGTTTACCAAAAGTTCCAATTCTTGTTATGCAAGCTGCAAATGATGAAACATTAGGTGATGAGCACTTTGACCTATTAATGAAACATTTTGAGACCATTGCGGAAATTAATGTCTTAGATGATATGCCGCATACTTCAAAAGTTGATATCGAGGAACGAAGAAATATTCTTGAGAAATGGTTAAAAATCCATTAGTAATTATCTCGTTTGATTTGAGCGACTATATTAGTCCTTTAATCTGGTATTCGGCTTATATGTCTATGAACTTATTGACTTTGTAGAAGATAATCGCGACTCTTCTAAAATTGGTATATGTATGATAGCTGAGAATATTCCTGCTGCTATTCCAACCCACCAAACGAATGTATATGACCCATATATGTCGTATAGAACACCTCCTAGCCAAACACCAATGAAGCTGCCCAATTGATGTGAGAAGAATACAATTCCATACAGTGTCCCCATATATTTTAATCCGTAGATATGAGCTACTAATCCACTAGTTAGAGGGACTGTTGCTAACCAAAGGAATCCCATGGAAAATGAGAATATTAATACTGAATCTGGAGAAACTGGTGTTAATATAAACCATGTCGCTGCTATTGAACGGCCTAGATATATGCCTGAAAGTAACCATTTTTTAGAATATCTTTTTCCAGCCCAGCCTGCTACTAATGTGCCCAGAATATTAGAAAAACCTATGATTGAAATAGCAAACCCTCCTAATGCTGCTGTAGTTTCTATACCCAAACCACCACACCAACCACTAGCATCAATTGGTGAACTCATTTCAGTAACTAATGCTGGGAAATGTGCAGTTATGAATGCAAGTTGATAACCACAGGAAAAGAAACCAACGAAAATCATGGAAAATGAAGGATCCTTAAATGCTAACTTTAAGATATCAGTCATACTTTCTTCTATCTGCTCCTTACTAGCCATTTCAGGGGCTCGCATAAATGGTAATAGTAATAATGTACTGAGAATCGCTATTGAAAATATTAGGAATACTGATTGCCATGGCATTTGTTCTAGTAATCCTACTGCAACTGGTGGTCCTACTACTTGACCTAGTGATCCAGCAGCAGTAGCTATTGCCAGACTCATTGAACGATGCTCATCAGCACTCGCTCTTCCAACAACTGCTAGTATGACACCAAAACCTGTTCCAGCAACACCAAATCCAACTAAGATCCCATAAATTTGATGTTCTATAGGTGTAGTAGCTCCGGCAGATAGTATCAATCCTAAAGAATATAATATAGCGCCAATAATTATTGCCTTTCTATCTCCAATTTTCTCAGCAATTGCACCAAAAAACGGTTGTCCAAATCCCCAAGCTAGATTTTGAATTGCAATTGCAAGACTGAATTCTGCTCGAGGCCAGCCGTATTCAAGAGAGATTGGAATTTGGAAGATTCCATATGTTGCTCTTATTCCAAAACCAATCAATATTATGAGACAACCTGATATTAATACTGGAGTGAAAAGTGTATTCCTCTTCTCCATATGTTTGGGTAATTTAAGACGCAATTAAGAATATCTATTCTAATCCCTGTAATTAGACAATGAATATAGGAAACAGCCAAATAATTTTGTCCATAACAAAAGTCTATCAGTGTGAGGGTAGACTATGGTAAATGATAAAATAGAAAAATTCCTAAATAATGATATTATTAAATCATTCATATTTTATTCAATATTCAGAGCATTTTATGGGGCAGGCATTCTATTGGTTACTTGGTTGTTCGCCACAAAGAGTGAAGCACCAATTTGGGTATCAATTGTATTTTTATTATTCTCAATGGTGTTTTCAAGAATACTATTGAAAAGAATCAAAGCATATCAATCTTCTAAAGGAGATGTAGGTAAAGATTCTAAATAGTTTCATCTAATGAATCATTTTCTTCCTGTCTGATCTTAGCAAGTTCCCGCATATCTTCGTGGTGGTGACCTTCCTCAATAGCATCTTGGTCATCCTCATCGACAATTTCAACACCAAGTAATGTTTCAATTATATCTTCCATCGTTACTAAACCAACAGTGCCGCCAAACTCATCTTCAACAATCAAGATTTGTTCTTTATTATCAAGTAAAATATCTAATGCCTTATCCACTGAATCAATATCTCTACATGGATGAATTGTCCTGGATATATCACTCATTAAGATATCGTCATGATCTGCCGCTGCTTCTCTGAGTATGTCGCTTCGCAATACCATTCCTTGAATCTCATCTATATTTTGATTAATTGTTACTGGCATTCGACCATGAATCATAATTGGTATACGTTCCAATACTTGTGAAACCGTTTGATTGCCTGAAACCGTTTCCATGACAACTCTTGGAGTCATGATAGAGGCAACTGTTCTTTCTCTTAAACCGAGTAAGTTCTGAATTACCTTTTCTTCATCTCTTTCAATTACTTGCGTTTCTTCTGCAATATCAGCAAGATGTGATAATTCATCTCTGGTTACTGCCTCATTTTGAATATCAGGGAATAACGACCTAATTATCTCAATAGGATATACAATTGGCCAAAGTAAGAGTATTAATATTCGCAAAATTCTTGCTGAACTTACAGTTAATTTCCTCCAATATAGTGCACCTATTGTTTTAGGTAAAATTTCACTCAGTAGCAATATAGCCAGTGTAAGTAATGATGCTGATATCGCTAAAGCATATGCATCTTCTCCATATATCTTACCGACCTCATGTCCAACACCTAAAGCACCAACAGTGTGAGCGATTGTATTCAGAGTTAGTATGGCTGTTAGAGGCCCTTCTGGATCTTCTTTGAATTCACTCCAGGTTTTACTTATTTTAGGATGAGTGTCTTTCAAGGCAACAATATGCCCATGAGTTGTGGATAGCAAAACGGCCTCAAGTATACTACAAAGGAACGAAGCGCCCAGTGCTATTAATGCGTAAATAATAATTAATGTTTCTGATTCCAATTTTTTTGCCTCTGAGAGTACTTTTTTTAGTGAATAAAAATTTATGTTGCCGGTTAAGTTGCTCGGCTGCGGACCTAAGAGAGGCGATTAAGACATAAACATGGTGCCTCAGGCATTTGTTTGTAAGAACAGTTGGGAGGTGAGAGAAATCGATTATGTTGCTATATTTATGGCTTGGCCATATGCTAATGGACCATTGCATTTAGGCCATGTTGCAGGTAATTGTTTACCTGCTGATATACAATATAGGTATGAACGATCTAGAGGTCGTGCTGTCATAATGTGTAGTGGATCAGACGAACATGGCACACCCATTACAGTAACTGCAGAACAGGAAAATGTCGGTCCTCAAGAAATAGTAGATCGCTTCCATTCTATTAATACTAAGGCATTAATTGATTTAGGTTGCTCATGGGATAATAATGTAGACCTTAGAGGTAAAGAATATGGTGGCGCGTTGTATAATCGTACAACTGATCCCAGACATAAACAATTAGTCCAGGAATATTTTTCAGAATTACATGCATCTGGATTCCTTAAGAAACAAACTATGCAACAATATTGTTCTATAAGTTCTAATGGTAAAACTAAATTCTTACCTGATAGATACGTTGAGGGTCAATGTCCCGTTTGTAATGAAGATGGCGCCAGAGGGGACCAGTGTGACGAGTGTGGTTCCACATACGAATCTAATGAATTAGTTAATCCTCGCTCAAAAATGGATCCTGATGCGAAAATTGAGATTAGAGATACTGATCACTTCTTCTTCCAATTAAATGAGTTTCAAGATCAACTTGAGATTCATGCTGCGAGTAAACAAACTATTTGGAAGCCTAACGTCCGAGCCATGACTAAAAATTGGCTTGATATGGGTTTGAGACCTAGAGCTGTTACTCGAGATATGGAGTGGGGTATTGAGTTACCGTTACTCGATGACGATATGCAATCAAAGAGAATATATGTTTGGTTTGAAGCGGTTCAGGGTTACTTAACCTGTTCAAGAATTTGGGCGGAAAATTATTCTAATCCTGATGACTGGGAAAAATGGTGGAAAAAAGATGAAAATGGTGTTGAACCTAAACATATTTATTTCATGGGTAAAGATAACATTCCATTCCATACAGTGATATGGCCCGCTATAATAATGGGTCTTAATTCTGCTAAATCTGGTGAAAAACCTAATGCTAATATTTCTGTTGGGGATTTAGTTCTTGAATCTAATGTTCCAGCGATGGAGTTTTTAATGCTCCAAGGCGGACAATTTAGTAAAAGTCGTAAACATGCTGTTTGGTTGCCTTCCTTCCTAGAAAATCATGACCCAGATACATTGCGATATTTCTTATCAATTAATATGCCTGAAGGACATGATACTGACTTCCGATGGGAGGAATATGTTGACAAAGTTAACAATGAATTAATTGGAACATATGGTAATTTTGTACACCGAGTAATGACACTTGCACACAGACTTGATGCAAAGGATGGTACGAATCCGCTATCTCGATATATTGGAATGAAAGACATGAAAGATTCGGAGTTAAAAATTAATGAATTATTATCCAATGCTATTCAGTCTATGGAAAAACAACGTTTCAAAGAAGCATTAAGATCAATAATGAATATTTCCCAGTTAGGTAATGGATTGATTCAACACTCAGAACCATGGAAATATCTCAATGCTGACGATTCAAATGAAAAATCTGAATCTATGGCGACATTAGCTTTCTGCTGGCAAATTTGCAAGGGACTATCTGTTACTCTAAGACCATTTATCCCTTTTCAATCAGACAAGTTATGGACAATGCTAGGTGAAATCGGTAAATTAGATGATATTCTCTATGAAAATGCATTTAATTTCAGTTCAGATTTATCCTGGAATGATGAAAAACCAATGCCATTATTTACTAGACTTGATATAGAAAATATACTTGAGCGTGAAAAGTCGATAGCCGGTAAAGGCGATATGGCAGATGAGAATGAAGAAAAGGATGTGGAATATATCGAATTTGAAGATTTTATGAAAGTAGAAATGAAAACTGGGAAAGTAATTGCAATTGATGACCATCCTAATGCTGACAAATTATATGTTGTCACCATAGAAGATGGACCTGATTCAACTAGAACAGTTTGCGCTGGACTCAAAGGAATATACAAAAAAGAGCAATTACTTGGGAAACAAGTAGTATTTGTAGCGAATCTAAAACCAAGAAAGCTTCGTGGAATTATGTCAGAAGGGATGATATTGGCTGCTGATGATGGTGAGGGGAAAGTCTCAGTTTTGACATTAGATGGTGATATGCCAACTGGTTCACAAGTCAGATGAGTCCGGTTTATCAAAAAATTCCCATTGAATCTCTGCCAGTTCTGCATTATTTTTTGCTTTAGAATATGCTTCTAATGGCTGTTCATTTAGGTGGAAGAAAGAATCTGCAAATCTGAATGGCTTCATTATTTCTTTAGCTTGTTCCCATCTGTCTATTAGTACTAAACTGAGTGCCAATGCTTCTGCAGTTGAAAGCCTTCCAGGCTTACCCCAAGATACAGGATTTGCCGCTAATACGCAAGGTAATGTTCTTCCATCTAGCCTTGTGTTCCTTTGAATAAACTCTAATGAACTATCTATTTGCTTCCATGAACAATCTAAAGCGACGATTGATGCTCCTCTTTCTATAGTATTTCTATCATCAGGGCCGACAAGTATACCTGCCTTAGGATCTAATAACAAACCTCTTTTGGGAGTTTTTTTGATGTTTGTGTGTAGAATTGCATGTCCGAATTTATGCAATCTTCTTGCTGTACATTTCTTTGGATCATCTTGATCTAGGTGAATAATATGTAGTGGAACATCATCCACTATTCTTCCCTCCGAGATAGTAAATCTTCGAGAGCATCTCCTATTGTCATATTTCTTTTAACTGTATTAATCGCACTAGTATGTTCTGAATCTCTTTCTATATTCAGTTCAATTGATAATATTTTTTCAATCTTCGAAATTAATTTATCTGTAGGTCTCCCACCATTTTCTACTTTTTGAACTATATTCAATCTTTCATTCATTTTTGAAGCAAATTTCCGCTGATCCCATCCTTTTGCTTTGCGTGCTTCAATTATTCTTTTATGGAAATCAGGTGCTAATTCAGTAGATTTTTTTGCCATAATATCTTTTCCTGCTATACCTCTACTTGTCACAGTATTGACTTTATTACTGCGCACTTTAGAGAAAGTTCTTGGTAGTTCAACCACTTGTAGATTCATAGACTCAATACATCTGCTGCAAGCCTCTACTTGTATGCCCGCAGTACGTGCTTTTTTTGTAGAAATTTTCTCATTCCCACATAACTCGCAAGATGCCATATTACTGGGAGTGCGAGGTGATACAAGACTGCTTCGGATAATAAGCGTCAAATGTAGGTGGCATTAGGTCACGTTATGGCAAGTCGAGCCGGGTCACCCCCGAAGGATAAATCATTAACAGATTCCGCACAAGAAACTGTCACTGAACTTGACTTAAAGGAACTAAAAGAACAGTATTCTTTACTAGCAGATGATGCTAAACAATTGATGACTGAAAAAATGTATCTTGAAAATGAATTAAGTCAACTAAAGAAAAGATTGAATAGGCTCGACGAAGAAATCAGAAGCCTTCGTACTCCACCCTATATTATCGGAAACATACAAGATGTAGTTGGTGAAAAGGTAGTAGTTAGGAGTTCTAATGGGACTATATTTTTGGTATCTAAAAATCCTAGGATTGATTCATCTAAAATCCAGCCCGGTGTTCGAGTATCAATGAATCAAGATACATTAGCTGTAATTGATGTATTAGACGAAGCATTTGATCCATTAGTCTCTGGAGCTGAGATAATTGAAAAACCGAACGTTAAGTATTCTGATCTTGGAGGTCTAGATGAACAGATTAGAGAAATTAGAGATGCAATTGAATTATCATTAGAAAAACCTGAAGAATTTAAGAAATTTGGCATTCAACCTCCAAAAGGTGTACTATTAACTGGGCCTCCTGGTACTGGTAAGACAATGTTGGCGAAAGCAGTTGCAAGTCAAACAAATGCAACATTTCTCGGTTTAGTTGGCTCAGAGTTAGCTCAAAAATATATTGGTGAAGGCGGCAGAATGGTTCGAGAACTTTTTTCACTAGCTAGAAAAAGAGCACCTTGCATCATATTTATTGATGAAATAGATGCTATTGGTTCAAAGAGGTTAGATTCATCAACCTCAGGAGATAGAGAGGTTCAGCGTACACTCATGCAACTATTGTCTGAATTAGATGGTTTTGATTCCTTAGAAAATGTCAAAGTGATTGCTGCTACAAATAGGCCTGAACTACTTGACAAAGCGTTACTCAGACCAGGGAGATTTGATAGAATTGTAGAGATACCTCTCCCTGACACAGAAGGTAGGGAAGCTATCCTCAAAGTTCATGCTAAGAATATGCCTCTTAATAAGAATGTAGATTTTGCTAAATTGTCTATAATTACTGAAGGTTATAGTGGTGCTGAATTAAAGGCAATTACAATCGATGTAGGTATGAATGCAATTTCGCAAGGTGTAAAAATTTGTAAAATGTCTCATTTTAAAGAAGCAATTTCTTCTATCGATAGTAAAAGAAAAGGTTCTCAAAACGATAGCCCAGATCGCCTATATGGATGAGTGGTTTTCTAATGAGCGATATACTAATTGAATGCGTCCCTAATATCAGTGAAGGGCGAAATATCGATGTTATTGACGCTATTGTTGATTCCGCCAGATCTGTAGAGGGAGCCTTTATTTTGGGTTGTGAGGCTGATTCTGACTACAATCGGACTGTAATCACAATTGCAGGCGAACCAGAAGCAGTCACAAAAGCAGCATATCAACTGATTCTCAAATCATCAGAGTTAATCGATATGCGAAATCACAAGGGAAATCATCCAAGAATGGGAGCTGTTGATGTATGTCCTTTCGTACCATTATCTGAAGGTTCAATGGATTATTGTGTCGAAGCAGCGCGTAATTTATCTAATTTAATTGATAAGAAATTCCCTATATTTTTATATGGTGAGGCTGCAAGTAGTACTTCAAGAAAATCTCTTTCTTCTTTAAGAAAACAGGGTTATGAAGGCTTAGAATCTCGTTTTAATGGAGGCGACTGGAAAGATGAAAATACAAGATTACCCGACTCGTGGTCTGGTTCATGGAACACTATTGAGAGCCGTTTTGGTGCAATAGCAATAGGTGCAAGAAACATTTTAGTTGCATATAATGTGAATGTCAATGAAAAAGATGCCAAAGCTTCAAAAATTGCGGGTTCAATTATCCGTACCTCTGGAAGACTAATAAAAAAAGGTGAAAAGAAATTTAGAATCTCTGGAATGCTAGATCATGTTCAAGGAATGGGGGTGCCATTACCATCCTCATCAATATCACAAGTTTCAATGAATTTACAAAATGTTTCAGAAACCCCAATGCATATGGCATTTGAAGCTGTTAAATCGATTGTTAATGACCATGGAATTGAAACCTGCGGTTCAGAATTGGTTGGCTTAGTTCCATTAAGTGCTATGCTAGAGTCAGGTCAATGGTTTCACCAAGATCCAAGTAATGCCACTGATGAGGAATTAGTTGATTCAGCAATAGAAGGTCTTGGTCTCGATTATCTCAAAGAATTTGATTCAGAGTCTAGCATTATTGAATGGGCTATTAGGAAGGAAGTGAATTGATGAATGAAGGCTATATTTCAGTGTTAAATAAAATTGCTTCAGACTCTCCTACACCAGGTGGTGGGACTGTTGCTGCTCTGACATTATCTCATGCTAATTCTCTAGCAATGATGGTTGCAAGATTGACCTTAGGTAAAAGTAAGTGGGAAAATGGACAAGAAATCGCTAGTGAAGTTATAAAATTTTCAGAACATTCATTGAAAAAATCATTATCTCTTGCAAATGATGATGCTAAAGCATTTGATAAAGTCATGGATGCTTATAGATTACCAAAATCTAATGAAATGGAAATTAAACTACGAAAAGAGATGATATTAGCGGCAACCATAGGTGCAGCATCTACTCCCTCATTAATCGCTTTAGAAGGGGAAAAGTTACTGTCCAAATTACCTCATTTAGCAGAGTTTGGTAATGCTAATGCAATTACTGACCTAGCAGCATCAGCTGAATTAGCCTACACTGCCGTTTATATTGCATCATTAAACGTAAAAATTAATGTTGATTCATTAGATAATGAAGAATTAAGTAAAATTCAAGAAATAACATTGTTAGTTCTCGCGGAATCTAAGGTATTATTGGATGAAATTCGTAATATTGTATCTAGAAGGATGGAGTAAAATGACAAAATTTATGGATGATTTTAATCATGGTATTCCATTAAAATTACCTCCAGCAAAGGAATATGATAAATCTGTAGATCATGCCCCTAAAAGACCCGCAGTTCTAAATAAAAAACAAAGAAAATTAGCAATAGCAAATGCATTGAGATATTTCCCCTCAGAGTGGCATGAGGAATTAGCTTTAGAGTTCAGTAATGAATTGGAAGATTATGGCCATATCTACATGTATCGATTCAGACCTGATTATGAAATGTATGCACGTCCGATTAATGATTATCCTTATGCTGATAAAAAAGCAGGTTGTATCATGCTGATGATACAAAATAATTTAGATCCAAACATAGCTCAATATCCTCATGAATTAGTTACATATGGCGGCAATGGTACAGTATTCCAAAATTGGATACAATATCGAATAACTATGCATTATTTGTCAATCATGAATGGAAGTCAAACATTAGTTATGTACTCAGGTCATCCACTTGGATTGTTCCCCTCACATGATAATAGCCCACGTGTAGTGATTACTAATGGTATGACAATTCCCAATCATTCATCACAAAATGACTATGAAGTAATGAATGCTTTAGGTGTTACACAATATGGTCAAATGACTGCTGGTTCCTACATGTATATTGGTCCACAAGGGATAGTACATGGCACTACCTTAACTATTCTTAACGCTGCAAGAAAGTATCTTGATTTCGATACCAAAAATGGATTGGGAGGATTACTCTATGTTACTTCTGGCCTAGGCGGGATGTCTGGAGCCCAAGCCAAAGCTGCAGTAATTACTGGAGCTGTTTCAATTATAGCTGATCCTAATCATTATGCTGCAAAGAAAAGGTATGAACAAGGTTGGTTATCAGAATTATTTGATAATTTAGATGATTTAATTAATAGAACAAAAGAATGTATTTCACAAAAAGAGGCTGTATCTCTTGGTTATGTAGGGAATATAATTGATGTTTGGGAACGATTAGATATAGAGAATATTACTCCTGAATTAGGTAGTGACCAGACGAGTCTCCACAATCCATGGCTAGGCGGTTATACGCCCCATGGAATGAATTATGAGGAGATGAAAGAAATGATTACAACTAATCCTGATGAATTCAGAATTAAGGTGAAAGCTAGTCTCGTTAGACATGTAGATGTTATCAATAAATTATCTGATAAGGGGATGTATTTTTGGGATTATGGCAATGCATTCTTACTAGAAGCAGGACGGGCTGGTGCTGATGTATTTTCAGATAAAACACATTCAGGTTTTAGATATCCATCATATGTTGAAGATATCATGGGCCCGATATGTTTCGACTATGGTTTTGGTCCATTTAGATGGGTATGCTCGTCTGGTAAAAATGAAGATTTAGTTGTTACTGACGAAATTGCATCTAAAGTTTTGAGAAGACTTGCAAATGATGCACCATCTGAAATTCAGAGTCAATTTTATGATAATATCCGATGGATAGAAAATGCTGAGGATAATGGATTAGTAGTAGGAAGTAAGGCAAGAATTCTTTATGCTGACGAGAGAGGAAGAGTTGAAATTGCTGAAGAATTTAATCAAGCAATAGCAGATGGAAGAATTTCAGCACCTATAATCTTGGGACGTGATCACCACGACGTTAGTGGCACGGATAGCCCATATCGAGAAACTGCTAATATCAGGGATGGATCTATGTTTACAGCCGATATGGCTGTTCAAAATTTCATTGGTGACTCATTTAGAGGAGCTACATGGGTAAGTCTTCACAACGGTGGAGGTGTTGGTTGGGGTGAAGTCGTTAATGGAGGGTTCGGCTTAGTTATTGATGGTAGTGAACAATCACATTCTAATATTAATTCAATGTTATCTTGGGATGTTAATAACGGCATAGCGAGACGTGCTTGGGCACAGAATCCCGAGGCTAAATTTGCAATTCAAAGAGCGATGGATATCGATGAAAATCTAACTGTTACAGTTGCAAGTGATGTATCGAAGAGTTTACTTGAAAGAATACCCTGAGGTGAACTGATGGTAGATATCGAGATAGTAATAGATGGGCATTCATTAACATTAGAACAGATAATGTCAATCAAAGATATGAATACTCAAGTAAGACTTTCTCAAGACTCAATGACTTCAATTATTGAATCAAGAAAATTAGTGGACCAAATAGTCTCTAGTGGAGAAGTTGTTTACGGGATTAATACTGGCTTTGGGGCATTATCTAACGTCACAATCCCATCTGAACAACTTGAGCAATTACAAACTAATCTGATTCGCTCTCATGCTTGTGGAGTTGGTGATAAAATGGACCCTGATTCTGTATTGATGATGATGTTGGTTCGTGTCAATTCATTAGCCAAAGGATATTCAGGAGCAAGATTAGAATTAGTTCAACTTTTAATCGATATGATTAACAATCGAATATCGCCAATAATCCCTAGAATAGGATCTTTAGGTGCTTCTGGAGACCTTGCACCCCTTTCCCATATGACATTAGCAATGATGGGTGAAAGTCAATCTCAAATTCAATCCAATGAAGGGGAATGGAGTACGGGAAATTCGAGTGAAATACTAGAGAATTGCGGATTATCTGCAATTACTTTGAAAGCTAAAGAGGGGCTATCATTGATTAATGGAACAAGTCAAATGTGTAGTTATTTATGTCAAAGTATAATTAATTGTGAGAAGCTAATATTTTCTGCTGATGCTGCCTTAGCAACATCGATTGAAGCCATAAAAGGGTCCTATGTTGCATTTGATCATAGGATTCATGACGTGAGACCACAGTATGGGCAATCTATTTCAGCCAGTAGAATTAGAAGTTTTTTAACTGATTCTGACATTAATATCTCTCATATTGATTGTGGCCGTGTTCAGGATTCTTATTCATTTCGATGTGGTCCTCAAGTTCATGGGCCAATGATTGATATTCTTCGAGAAGCACGAAGAATTTTATCGATTGAAATTAATTCTGCTACGGATAATCCGTTAGTATTCTCAAATAATGGTAAGGCGGAAGTAATTAGTGGTGGAAATTTCCATGGACAAATATTAGCTCTTGTAAGCGATAATATGGCAATTTGCATACATGAAATTGCGAGCATATCTGAAAGAAGAATCAATCAAGTTTTAGATCCACAATGGAGCAATCAGAAGGCATTTCTTGGAAATAATGAAGGTTTAGACAGTGGGTTAATGATAGTACAATATGTTGCTGCAGCAGTAATCGCCGAACTATCATTATTAGCTAACCCTGTAACTACTACCAATATATCTGTAAGTATGGGTAAAGAAGATCATGTATCTATGGGAGCTACTGGAGCATATCGAACATTCAAAGCAAGTAAACTGCTATCTAGTGTAATATCCAGTGAACTTATTTGCGCTTGTCAAGCATTAGATAATATTCCAGAGAATGCATCTTCATCTGTTATGATAATTCAGTCATGGCTTAGAAAATATGTCCCAATATTAATTGAAGATAGAAGTACCTCTAAAGATACAGATATTATTGCTGAAAAATTATTATCTTCTGAATTTACAGATATTTTTAGGAGTTGAAACAGTTGCAAGAAAAATTGCATATGACTCAACACCCAGGTACAAATCCACCATTATTCACCACTACAATAGAGGATATTGTAGATGAAAACTTATACTTAAAAGAAACATTTTGTTTTCCAAGAGGCGGTGGACAACAAGGGGATACAGGAATTATATCCAACTCTAAAGTAAAGGCAGATTTGCTCGAAACAATGCCTGGAGATTTAATATCACATCCACTTAATTCTGTGAAAGGGTTCAACGTAGGAGATATGATTGATTGCCAAATAAATCAGGAAAGAAGGAATAAGAATACAACAATGCATACTGTACAGCATATTGTTTCTGCTTTAGCGAATGATTTGTTTGCAGCAGAAACAGTAGGTAATCAGATAAGCGAGGAGTATACAAGAATTGATTTACTTTTTCCAGATAGAGACAAGTTCTCATCAACTGATCTTGAACAATCAGTAAACGATGTGATTAATTCACAAAAAGAAGTAAGGATACATAATTGGGACAGAGAAACAATATTGTCCCATGAACAAATGAGACATACGAAATTCATGGATAGAATACCTGCTAGTATTACTGAACTAAGAGTTGTTGAAATAGCAGACATTGATCTATGCCCTTGCGGAGGTACACATGTTGGCAATACATCTGAATTAAATCTAATGAATATTACAAATGTTAAATCAAAAGGCTCTGGAAAATTGAGATTAAGCTATAACTTGAATAATCTTTAACATAGATATGTAGTTACTGGTGGGCTCGGCAGGAATTGAACCTGCGATCTCCACCATGTCAAGGTGGCGTCATAACCCCTAGACCACGAGCCCAGTATTTGATTGGGAGAATCAACCCCTGATGAATGATTCTCTCCGTATATTAGAATTAGCTAATTATCTTAGATAGCTTTCCGTCACAATTTAGTCGTGAACATAAGCCAGATACTCTGGTTCTACCATTAGACATAACAATTTTTTTCGCAGATCTAACTGTGACTGTATTTTTACATTTCATACAATAGGCCTGATAAGACATCACAAATATCTCTACTAAGCCTACACAACTAAACCTTGCTAATACCCCCTCCTATAGGCTCGGAAATACCTTTTATTGCATAAACGTTGTACTGCAAGGCTATTTGGGTCAGGACTAGTAATTCTTTTTCTGATAACTACCATTATCAGCCATACATGCATCGGTGTTTTGTAACGATATCTGCATAAGAACATCACAATAAAAAAATTATGGAATTATGTGTATTGATTAATCCCTAAAGAAAATACGAATGAGCGTTAAAATAAAACATTGTATGAAACGTTGTTTACAGTTATACAAGGCCACCGGAAAAAATAGTTTTTTCTATTGGGGACATTCCAGGTGTTTGACACCAATGATCTAAATATTTACTTTTGAGAATATTAAGGTCAGCAGGTCCACCTTCGTATAATGAACCAACATCATGATTCATTTCTTGATTTAATGTTGATGCAGGGTTACGGGTACAGGCGACTAATGTAGCCAATGGATCGATTCCTAACCTATGAGTTGCAAGACTGGCGACAAATGGTAATGACAAAGTTTGACAATTAGGATTGAAATCAGTTGCAAGAGAAAAATTCCAATTATGCTCTAAACAATCATTTATCCCATTACCTAGATGTTTTCCTAACACATAGGGTGTGCCTGGTAAGAATACTTGCATAGTTCCAGAATGATGTGCCTTTGATCTAGAGTCTAAATTACTGAAACCAACATGATCAGCACTACTACTGCCTAACTCTGCAGCAAGAGCAAGTCCATTTGAGTCTACAAATTCATCAACATGTAATCTGCTTTTCAACCCTAATTCTTTAGAAGCATTAACGATTAATTCTGTTTGCTCTAGATTATACCATCCTGGCTCACAAAATACATCTACCCAAATTGCTAGTTTATTTTCAGCAACATGAGGTAATTGCTCTGTAATTAATTCTTCAATATACTCATCTTTACTTTTTCCTTTAGGGAAATCATGTGCACCTAACCATGTTGGTAGTAAATTACATTTATCTTCTAAAATTTCAGATGATGCTTCAAGAAGTTTAATCTCACTATCAAGAGATAAACCATAACCACTTTTTGCTTCAAGAGTAGTTGTGCCATACATAGAGGCTTGATTTATTCTTTCTTGACCAATAGTAATTAGTTGTTCTTTAGATGAATTTCTAGTAGATTCAACTGTTCTACTAATACCTCCTCCAAACTTAGATATCTCTTGATAAGTTTGACCATTTTGACGCATGATCATTTCATTAGAGCGATCGCCGGTCCATAACAAATGTGTGTGACAATCAATAAGTCCTGGAATAATTGCATTACCATTAGCATCAATTAGATTTACTAAATCAGACTTACCATCAGAAAAATCAGGAATATATTCTTGTATTAATTCTTCTTGATTGGAAATTTTTTTGATTATACCTTCTGATATTAGGATAGCATTACCAGCTTCTAAAGTCAGTTTTTCCCTGTCAGACATTTCTGTACCAGATAGAGGTTTAGAAACATCTCCATATGACAAAGTGGCGATTTCTCCGATGTTGTATAACAGGAGATCCATGACACCGGACAGGAGTGATGCTTGAAAGGGCTCTCCTCTTCGCCTATGCTAATGGGCATTATTTTAGGCATAGAAAGTACAGCCCATACATTCTCTTTTGGTGGTGTGTCTACAAACGGAGAGACTATCCAATCTACATCTGCATTATTTCGACCAGAGACAGGGGGAATACACCCGAGGGAAGCTGCAGATCACCATTCACTAATTTCTGGTAAGAAATTTAAAGAATTTATAGTCGATAATAATTTGCAATTAAATCAAATTGATGCGATTGCTTACAGTCAAGGACCTGGTTTAGGGCCATGTTTGAGGGTAGGGGCATCTGTGGCACGCTCATTATCAGAAAAATTGTCAGTACCACTAATCGGTGTAAATCACTGTGTTGCGCATATAGAAATAGGTAGACTCCAAACTGGTTGTGATGACCCAGTCCTGCTATACGTTAGTGGAGGTAATACTCAAGTAATTGCTAGGAAAGGGGGGAGATATCGAGTAATAGGTGAAACTTTAGATATTGGTATCGGAAATATGCTAGATAAATTCGCCAGGACACAAGGAATTCCATTCCCTGGCGGGCCTAAGATAGAACAATTAGCCTTAGAATGGGAGAGGCTTAATCCAACAACTAGTCTCGATAATATTATCTTACCATATTCTGTACAAGGCATGGATCTTTCATTCTCAGGGATACTAACAGCAGCTATACAGAAAATTAATGATGGACATCCATTAGAAGAAGTATGCTGGTCACTCCAAGAACACACATTTTCAAGTTGTATAGAAGTTGCTGAAAGGGCATTAGCTCATACAGGGAAAAAAGAATTACTATTAGGTGGAGGAGTTGCCTGTAATGAACGAATAAGAACTATGTCGAAATTAATGTGCAATGATCGTGGAGCAGTGGCTCATTGGCCCGAAAAACAATACTGCGTAGATAATGGTACAATGATAGCAGAACTTGGCCGAAAGATGTTAAAACATGATTTAGTGACTAAATTAGAGGATAGTGCCATCGATCCTTCAATGAGAACAGACCATGCAGAAGTTGTATGGAAGTGATTTGCCACCTAAGAAGGCTTATCTAAGGCACTTGAGGGCCGTGTAATGGAGATTGAGTACTTGAGAGGAGGACGAAGACGTGGCCCGCCTAGAAGGGCACCAAAAAATGTCTTCAGTCGAGGGGCAACTAAAGAGCCAAAAAAACCTCAACCAGTATCTCTTCCAACACCTTCTGAACCTAGGTTCGCAACACCACCACCAAAGGCTCCAGTAAGTCTGCCTAAGCCGGCAGTTAAGGAAGTAAAAAAAACTACAAAGAAGAAAAAAGTAATTAAAGAAATTGTTGAGAAGGTTGTAGAAGAGAAAGTTGTTGTTGAAGAAGTCATAACTCCAGTGCAAGATAAAGAGGAAGTTATTTCTAAAGAAATCATAACAGATCAAATTCTTGGTAATATCCCTAAGAAAAGTCGTGGACTGAAGCAAATTAAGAAAAAGCATGTCGTTAAAGAGACTAATGTTCAGAGCGATAGGGCTGCAGCATTAATTGAACAAAGTCGTAAAAGAGCTATGGTACCATTACCAAACAAAGTAGTTCCTGAGAAAAAAGTAGCTAAACCTGCATTCAAAAGACGCAGGGCACCAAAATCTAGTTATCAACCAGCGAATAGAGCTAAGAGGCTTAATCGAAGTAGACATATGGAATACAAATATGAAATGCGTAAATTATTACAAGATATTAAGGTCTCTGAAGAACATAGATCAAGTCTTCTGGGAACAATTTGGGCAAAAGGCGAAAGGCAAACTACAGCAGATGCAAAATCTTGGTTACATGAAAAATTTGATGAGGGTGCAATCAATGAGGAACAAAAGTCAAGACTTGAGAAGGTCATTGATGATTATACAATAAGAAGGTGAGAATATGATAGTAGAAAATAATACAGTAGTAGCAGTGCATTATCATGGATATTTCCATGGAACCGAAGAAGTATTCGACAGTTCATTGGAGAGAGAACCACTGACATTCCTTGTAGGACATGGACAAATGATTCCTGGATTTGAAGCAGAAGTATTAGGGGCTGAAATTGGTGAAAAAAGAACCTTTACTCTAGAGCCTGATAGAGCATATGGACATCGCGAAGAAGATAGAGTAATGTCAATGCCAATTGGTGATTTCCCAGATGAAATCGAGATAGGAATGAAGTTCCAAGCAGAAGTACAAGGTATGCCTATGCCATTCGAGATAATTACCATCAATGAAGAAACAGTTGATTGTGATTTTAATCATCCAATGGCCGGTAAGACTCTAACGTTTGATGTAGAAATCATTTCTGTGAGAGTTGCTGGAGAAGAAGAAATATCTCATGGGCATGTCCATGGCGATGGTGGACATCACCACTAAGCAAATCACATAATTCATTTGCTTGGACACATCCCGTGGCACGTGGAAGGACGTAAGAGTAGATCAACCACACGCAGTGGTTTACCTCGAAGTGACATTTCGACTGCTGATACATTATTCAATTCAGGTCATCCAGAGAAGGGGCATAATTTACCAGGTATACCACCATATACCAGAGGAATACATTCGAAAATGTATAAGCAAAAATTATGGACAATGAGGCAATATGCTGGATTTTCAACTGCAAAAGAAACAAATCAAAGATTCAAACTATTACTTGAGTCAGGACAAACAGGGCTTTCAGTGGCATTTGATTTACCTACACAACTGGGAATGGATTCTGATGATGAAGATTCGCTAGGAGAAGTAGGTAAGGTTGGCGTTCCTATCGATTCATTAAATGATATGGAAACATTATTTGAAGAAATAAATTTAGGTGAAGTTTCAACTTCGATGACAATTAATGCTCCAGCTACCACTTTACTAGCTCTATATGTTGCTGCTGCTGATAACCAAGGTGTAGATAGAAGTCAGTTAAGAGGAACTGTTCAAAATGATATACTGAAAGAATATATTGCTAGAGGTTTGTACGTATACCCTCCTAAAGAATCCATCAGACTAACTACGGATTTATTCGAATGGTGTAGTATCAATACCCCTAAATGGAATACTATTTCTGTTAGTGGTTACCATATTCGAGAAGCAGGATCAACTGCAGTTGAAGAAGTAGCACTCACTCTAGCGAATGGGATATTCTATGCTGAAGAGGCTGTCAAAGCAGGATTAGATATTGATGAATTCGCACCTAGAATGTCATTTTTCTTTGGTTGCCATAATGACTTCTTTGAAGAAATATCTAAATTTAGAGCTGCCAGAGAATTATGGTATGAACTAGTAAATGAACGTTTTAATCCGAAAAATCCTAAATCGTCCCAATTAAGATTCCATACACAGACAGCTGGAGTCACTCTAACTGCTCAACAACCAATGAATAATGCAATCAGAGTATCTTATCAAGCACTATCTGCAGTTTTAGGAGGTACTCAATCACTCCATACTAATAGCTATGATGAGGCTATTGGCTTACCAACTAATAAATCGGTCAAAATTGCTCTTAGAACACAACAAATAATTGCTCATGAGACAGGTGTCGCAGATGTTGTTGATCCACTTGCTGGCTCATATTTAGTAGAAGAATTAACATCAAAAATAAAAAATGAATCATATAAGATGATATTAGAACTAGAAAATCAAGGAGGAGTGTTAAATTGTTTGAAATCAGGGATCCAACAAAGGATGATACACGAAAGTGCTTGGAAAGAAATTCAAGATACTGAAAGGAAAGAAATGTTAGTTGTAGGAGTAAATACAAATATTGAAGATTCGGATAATATGGATTTAGGTCAGAAAATTGATTCAGACAATGAATCAAAACAAATTTCTAAACTAAAAAAGTTCAAGGAAAATAGAGATAACACTATTGTCTTACAAAAATTAGAATTTTTGAAAGTTATATGTGAAGGGTCAGAAAATGTCATGCCTTCATTAATCGATGCATTGAAATCAGGAGCTACCGTTGGTGAAGTAAACGGAGTTATGAGAGATGTTTTTGGAACATGGATTTCTCCGAGTGGTGTTTAAATGAGTAGAATTGATCATATCGGTATTGCGACTAATAACATCGAGAAAGCTTCGAGGTTTTGGGAGCAAATTGGACTCATATCTGATGGATTGATTGAGAACAACGATGAACAAGATGTCAAGATAAAAATGTTCTATGGAATCGATAGTAATGGAATGAAAACGCACTCAAAGGTAGAATTAATAGAAGCATTGTCTGATAAATCACCTATCGCTAAATTTATCTCAAAAAAAGGTCAGGGCATTCAACAATTGGCCATTAGTGTAGAGGATTTAGATCAATTAATAATTGATTTAATATCTTCTGGAATACGTATGATTAATTCACAATCTACTCAAGGATCAGGCGGACATAAAATAGCCTTTGTACACCCAGAATCAACTGGTGGAGTTCTAGTTGAATTAGTTGAAAGGAACGAAAATTAATCTTGAGTGGTCGGAATCGTATGCTAAATATAATCACATCATTAATTGAAATTGTTTCTAGTAACAAAGAACTCACTAGTAAGAGAGTGAATTTAGAGGTTAATTATGTCTCGAATACGCTTGAATTAATGAGAGATGCAAGGAAGATTTCGAATGATGCGTATCTTGACTCGGGCTCGATTCAAGGAGGATTATCAGTAGTTTCAAGCCTATTAGAGCAAGATATTCCAAGTGAGGAAATAAGTTTACTCTTGGATACTCTTTTCCAACGAGCTGAAATCTTAAATTCTAGGTATCCTGAATTAAATAAATTAATTGAATCATATAGGGACAACTAATATTCATATAGTAATACTCTAAGAATACTTAAAAGAAAGTATTAGTTGCGACGGTTATGCCGAAAATAAGTCTGGATATACCTTCAGAACTATTAGAAGATCTAAAAAAACATGTAGGCGATGATAAAAAATTTATTTCATTAGCAGATGCTGTAAGAACTGCATGCAGAAAAATATTGGATCAATTAGATACAATAGACGAATTCCATGGTAGGAGATGATGAAATGATAAAGCAAATACCTAGTAAAGATGATGCGAAAAGGGCTATTGAAACCTTAGTTAGATATATTGAAAAAATAGATGGACCATTAAGAGAGGGACTTATAGATACACCTAAGAGAGTAGTGGAATCATATGAAGAGCTTTATCAAGGGTACAATATGGATGCTGATTCTCTTTTAGAATCTACTTTTAATGCAGAAGGATATGATGGCATTGTTCTACTCAAAGATATAGAATTTCATTCAACATGTGAACATCATATGTTACCCTTCACTGGTTCAGCACATGTTGCTTACATCCCCGTAGAAAATATCGTTGGTATTAGTAAACTAGCTAGGTTGGTAGAACTTCATTCACTAAGACTGCAGAATCAAGAAAGGATAACTAAGTCAATAGCGGACGATTTAGAGCGAGTATTGAATCCTTTAGGTTGTGCAGTCATCATTGAAGCCAAACATGGATGTATGCAATGTCGAGGCGTCAAAAAGCAGAACTCAGTAATGACTACAAGTTCTATGAAAGGAGTATTCTTTGAAAATTCACAAGCAAGAGTAGAATTACTTCAATTAATCAATAATCCAAGAAATAAATGAGGTCTGAATATGGTAATCCTCGGTCAAAATATGGATTTAGAAAAATTATACCCTATTGTAGAAATTTTTCATAGTGTACAAGGTGAAGGTTACCATAATGGAATACCATCGATTTTCATTCGATTTGGAGGTTGTAATCTTAGGTGCCCATGGTGCGACACTGATTTCGACGTTTGGACTGATATGAGTATTGGGGAAATAGTTAATGAGTTATCGAAATATGATTGTGATAGAATTATTTTTACTGGTGGAGAGCCTGCTTTGCAAGATCTTGTTACTCTTTCTGCTTGTCTCAAACCTCTTGGATATTACTTAAGTATAGAAACAAATGGAACAATTCATATCCCTGAGGATACTATTGATTGGATATGTGTTAGCCCAAAAGATCAGGAATATGCGGATCTAAAAATAAAGCAAACTACAGGGAATGAACTAAAGGTTGTATATTTAGGCCAGGATTTAGGTATGTACAGCGTATTAAAAGAAGGTTTTGAACATTTATTTCTCCAGCCACTTTATGATGAAGGGCAAAGTACTGAATGGAATGGAATGAGCTTTCACAGCACATTCGAAAAAGTAAGAAATAATCCTGAATGGAGATTATCTCTACAAACACATAAGTGGATGGGTGTAGAATGAAAAGAGCAGTTATGGCTTTGAGTGGAGGTATGGATTCTACAAGCCTCTTGATACACTTATTGTCTAAGGGGTACAAAGTTGATTGTATATCATTTAATTATGGGCAAAAACATTTGATTGAAGTTGAAAAGGCTAAAGAGAATATATCTTATCTAAAGCATAATGGGTTTTTAGTTAATCATGAGATTGTAGATTTATCCTCGGCAATGTCAATATTTCATTCTGCTCTAACAAATCCAGAAATTATTGTACCAGAAGGGCACTATGAAGAAGAACAGATGAAATCTACTGTAGTCCCTAATAGAAACGCAATATTTTCTTCGATCATATATGGATACGCACTTTCTATAGTATCAAAGGAAGAAATGAACGTAATAATTGCTCTGGGAGTTCATAGTGGTGACCATGCAATATACCCTGATTGTCGCCCTGAGTTCTATGAAAGTCTGGAAGAATCATTTAGGATTGGTAACTGGGATTCTGAAAAAGTAAGTTTCCATCTCCCATACATAAATGGTGATAAAACAGAGATATTACGAGACGCAGAAAATTCATGTGAAAAACTTAATTTAAATTTCAATACTATTTTTGCTAATACAATCACCTCGTATAATCCTGATTCTAACGGTAGAAGTTCGGGGAGAACTGGATCAGATATTGAGAGGATTCTAGCATTTAGAGACGTAGGTAAAATTGATCCCATAGACTATGTTGACTCATGGGATGTTGTGCTTGCAAATGCAATAACTATTGAAGAGAAACATAAGGATAATTATTACAAAGATAATTTAACTAATTTACAATATAATGTCACTAGAAGAAGTGCTACTGAGCGTCCTTTTACTGGTGAATCATGGGATGAGAAAAGAGATGGGCAATATACCTGTATTTGTTGTGGACATCTGCTATTCACTTCAGAAATGAAGTTTGATTCAGGTTGTGGTTGGCCTTCATTCCATTCAGAGCATAACGATGCTGGGATTAATCAAATAGAAGATATGACACATGGAATGATCCGAATCGAAGTTAAATGTTCGAAATGTGACGCTCATTTAGGGCATATATTCAACGATGGACCGATCCAATTCGGAGGCGAGAGGTACTGCATTAATTCAGCATCAATGAATTTTGAGGAGAGAGAATAATGGTTACAACAATTAGAAGATTTGTAGAAACAGATACAGGGCATAGAGTGCCGAATCATAAAAGCAAATGTCGACATATGCATGGACATAGATATCGCTGGGAAGTAGAAATCGAGGGTGATGTAGTTATTGAAGAAGGTGTATCAGATGAAGGGATGTTGATGGATTTCTCTGATATATCTAAGATATTAGAGGAACATATTCACGATGTTGTTGATCACGCATTTATCGTATACAACCAAGACCATGAGGCCTTAGAAGCTTTAGCAATTTTAGGAGACACACATCGAACATTTGTAGTTTCATTCATACCTACTGCTGAGAATTTGGCTAAATGGGCTTTCGAACAGGTAGAACCTATGATAACATCAAAATATCATCAAAAATTAAGATTAGTTGCATTTCATGTCAGAGAAACTCCTAAATCATGGGCTAGTTGGAGAAAAGACAACTAGTTATTATCATTATATTCAGAAATTATTTCTTCCCAAATCTCAGGATTCTGTGAAAAATAATCAAATGCGATATTGGTAGTTTGTATTACACCCAATAGTCGATGAATTTCGTCATCTTTTGGTAAACCTCGCAGAATTATTCTTTGCAGTGTTTCATCAATACCATTTCTTCTGAAATCGATAGTGGGGATTAATTCAGATAATCTAGTAATTTCATTGGTTAAAACATTCTTTAATTCCGCTGAAAGAAGCTTCTCTGTTAGAGAGTCATCAGAAGGTGTGATGTTATTTCGATACCACGAGTAACAAATAATCGAAACAGCATGACTCAGATTCATTATTGGATACCCAGGCCAGGTAGGAATGTTCACTAGTAAATCGCATAATTTTAATTCATTATTCAGTAGACCTTTACCTTCAGGACCGAATACAATAGAAATTTTTCCTTCAATATTACTCAGTTGTTTTGGTAAATCCTCAGGCTCAAGGAAATGTCGAAAAGAAATTTTACTCCCTAGTTCTCTTTTTCCAGAAGTTCCGATTACTAAACTGGAATCAGAAACTGCAGACTTAATATCATCATAGAACTTTGCATCATCTAATACTGATTGAGCATGTTTAGCTCTATTCCTAACTTCATCTGACCAAACATTATCTCTTCCCACTACTCTAAGATCAGTGAAACCAAAATTTTTCATAGAACGAGCAACAGCACCAATATTACCATCAAATTGAGGTCTTACAAGTATTATTGATACTCTTTTTGAGTAAAATGGAGGAGGAACATCAAGCATTTCGCCCATCTGAATCAAATGTCCGACATCAAGGATTAGAATAATACTTCTCTAATCAACTCTACGTTGTCTATACCTAGTGATATATCCAGCGATCCAATTTCTCATACGCTTATTTGATACATCTGTGTATTCAGTAACATAGTGTTTGTTGTTTTCAAAATCAGCATTAAACATATCTGGATATAGTTCAACTAATCTTAAAGCTCTAATTTTGATAAATGATGGTCTGATATTACCCATGTTTAATCCTCCAATAATTTGACTTCCAATGGAAATCCTTCTTCTCGAGTAACTTGTACACGTATCTTCCTAGGAGGTTTTTGCATTCCTCTAGCCCAGATGACGTGATTAATAGCTTCATCAATCCAAATTTCTTCTTCATCAGTCTTCTTCATGTGTTGAGAAACATGTTTTTTGATTTCAGCCATTGCACGATTAGCTCTTCTTGTCCTTGGAACAGACCAAGCAGCACGTAGTGGTATTGTCATCTCTCTTACTTCAGCCATATTTACTCACCTTTGTAATTTAGATCTGCGCCACATATGTCTTTTTGGATGACTTGTGACACTCCTATTAGTTCGGAGCATAACCCAAACAGGAACACGACGATTCTGCTTAGTGACTTTGTTAAGTCTGAGTTTTTTTGCTAGGGGTTTAACACGAGCCATTTAATCACCTTAATATTTTGAAAGTCCAGGATATTTCTCTTCTGCTGCACCTCTAACTGAGTGTGCAACCTTATCCAAAAGTGCGTGACCCTCAGGTGTCAATACCTTACCGAAGTTTACAGAGTTAGCGGGGTTCCACTTACTTGTAATTAATCCAGCCTCAGTTAACTGCTGTAAAACAGTCCTTGCTACATTTCTTGATCCTGCTGCTGCACGTGTTGGTTTAACTCCTCTATCTTTTGGACCACCAAATAATTGCGCCATATGGTTTGCGCCGATAGGACCTTTCATCCCTACCTTGCGTAATACTGCTGCTGAACGAATGAACCACCAGTCATCTTGTGTTGGTGGACGTTCACGGTGAATCCCTGTTTTTACGTATTCTGCCCACTCTGGAGGCGAAATATGCTCTAATTCTTGAAGCTCAGAAGAAAGACTACCAATTAGTAAATCAGCAGGTACATCGTAATACGTGGTCATACTCTCACCTTTGTGCGGACCGCCCGTCCTAGAGTCTGTATTTAACCGTGATGACAAGAGTGACCGCTGGATACAGAGAAGTCATACTGTAACACTGTTCAACAAGTATTCAAAAACATCCCCCTAACCGCCCTACAATATGGAGAAGTCAATGTCGCGTAATCCCAATATGTTACGGACACTAATTGGGCTAGGTCTAGTACTAATATTAATACTCGGATATGCGGTTCATTCGAATACTGTAGATTCAGAATATTATCTGTTTGAAACCTCTAATTCAGAAGAGAGCTTAGAGTATATTCAATTAGAAGAAAATATGTCTGAGTGGTACGTTGTGACAAATTCAGCAATTACCTGGATTAACACTACAGTAGATGGTGCACCACAAGGAAGTTTGCTCAAACTAGATGCATCTGGAGTTAACTGGTACCATACACCCTCATTAGGTCAAGAGGATAAAGATTTCAATTGTAAAGAATTCGCACCAGATTACGTTGGTTTAATAGAAACATGTAGAATGGGGGCCTTTCATGAAATTAATTTAGATGAACAAAATGACATGATAGGTCTTGTATCGTTAGATCTGCCAATTGGAGGGCTTGGATCCATTCAGGCGGATGATTTAGATGAGGCTAATCAGACTGCTAAGAAAATTGTCGATGATGAAGTTAATACAATAACTTGGAAATTAACTATTACTGATTCTGATGGGAATATAACCTCTTCACAAGGTATAGAAATAACTAGTACTATCACAACACATGAATTAATCTCTGTAAATGAATTCAAACTGGATCCTATTCAAGAATCGATTTACAGTTTAGCTACACTTGTTGGTTGTTTCACACTTCTACTAGTATTACCAATGATTGCATATGTTTCTGCATTATATAAAGAAAAAAGAGACGAGGAAGCAAGAGTCAGCACCCCCGAATGGCAAGAACCTCAAGACGAATAATCATTAGTTTCTACAATGACTGCTAAATTTAAGTTAATAAAATTAGTTAGCGATACTTCTAGCCGTTCAGATACAGGGGCTATTCTTTCATGAAAAGTATTGTCCATAATGTTACAAATCTCATCAAATGTCCTTGAGCCGTCAATTAGTTCCCAGAATAATGAATTCATATCATCCAGCGGTCTTTCTAATATTTTTGGAGCTCGAAATAATTTAACTAATACTTTTTCAATTAAACTAAATTTTTTATCTATTATGATTACTACCTTTTTCCCAGTGACACCAGGGATGTCAGGATGCTTCCCTACAGGGTTCTTTGTATACCATTCAACTGGTAAACGAATTGGATAACTATTACCTTTTATCATAAATTCACCCAATATAATAGTGATATTACAGATGCTGAACCTAATAAAGCAAAGAATAACGTGTGAGGTTTGGATTTAATAATATTTTTTGACCACCATGTAGCTACACCAGAGGCTGAAATAAGGAATAGTAACAATTCAGAACCCGGAGGTAATATTTCCAAAATAATCACTCTGAGAGTCTTAACTTACTGGTGTGAAGAATAAGGCTATTGACAAATTTTTCTACCCGGGTATTCAGATCTTCATCAATGATTTTCCCCTCGTCATCAAAAGCACTTTTGATTTTTGCAACTACTAACTGTTCTGGTATAGAAATTCCGTGAATCCACCTAGCTACGAGCCTCATGTGATTCAGAGTTGTAGTGTTAGCCTGACCGCCTAATGTACTAATAAATCCAAATATTTTACCTGTTGTTTGATCGAAAGATAGCCAATCCAAGGAGTTTTTCATAACTCCACTCATTGTACCATGATATTCAGGACTGGAAAGAACAAAAGCATCAGCAGATTCTGCCATTTCTTTATACATTTTAACATTAGGATGACTCCAACATCCATCTTCTCCAACAAAAGGCAATGGGTTAGCGGCATTATCCCAAACTATCCATTCAATTCCCTTCTCTTTAAGGAGTTTAGAAACTATCTCTAACATTCTTCCATTAGCGGAATCTAAACCATAAGTTCCACAAATCCCCATCACTCTAAGTTGCCGTGCCATATATGCCGGAATATGTATGTGACTTCAATCCATGGCCTAAACAGAGACATATACTGCCAATGCTTAACTCAAAGAAGTACATGCGAGTTATATGTCTGATTTTGGGTTGAGGGCGTTACTCCATGATGCTGAAGTATCTGCAAACAATGGAAAGCACCTAAAATCAGTTAGTTTGTACTTAAAGGCTACAGAAATAGATCATAATTGTACAGCAGCATGGTACGGCTTAGGAGTAATTAATGCAAAATTGGGGAATTTAGAAGAATCAATAAAATCTTTTGAGCAGGCACATAGAATTAATCCTGATTATGCACCAATTAATGCTAATTTAGCAATATTATTACAACAACTTGATCCTGAGAGAGCATCTAATTTCGCTCAAATAGCTATTGGGATCATAGGGGAAAATCAGGAGTTAGTAAGAATTTCAAAATTAAGTAAGGATAAAGAAATACAATTATTTGACAATTCACATATCTATATCGATAATATTGAAGAAAATGTATCATCCGAACAAGAAAATGAAAAAACATATCCACATTCAGAAAATAATGAACAGGGTTCACCGATTGAAGAAGATAATGGCGAGGAACAAGATGATGGAAATTTAAATGATTTTGTTAATAGTAAAACGGCAAGGAAATCTCGAGCCATGAAAATGAGTGGGAAAGGAGATCATGCAGCTGCAGTCAATGAATGGAAAGAATTACTGAAAAAAGATAACTCAGATATTGATGCATGGAGGGGATTAGCAGATGCTCTTTCACAGGCCGGGTATGTCGAAAGAGCTGATCAATGTATGCAGAGAATGCAAGAATTGATTGAAATAAAAGAAAATAATATCAAAGTAGATGAGCAAGAAGAACTAGAAAACTTAGTTGAAGCTGCTAAAGAAGTTAAAGAAAAAATAATTATAGATAATGAAAAAGAAAAAGTTAATGTCAATGTATCGATTGAATGGTTCAATAAAGGGATTGTTTTACTGGCTGAAAATAATGCTGCTGAAGCACTAAATTGTTTCAATAAAGCACTCTCTGATGCACCGAGAGAGGAAATTGAACTCAGAGTTAGAACTCATAATGGTAAAGGGCACGCACTCTACCTGCTGGAAGAATTCCCTGAAAGTATACAAGAGTATCATGCTGCAGTAGTTTTAGATCCAAATTCAGTAACAGGACGAACACTATACAACATGGGTTCATCGTATGCCGCTATAGAACTATATGCTGATGCAGTAAAATGCTTTGAACAAGCTAAAAATAGAGGTTTGGATAAAGAAGATTTGAAATTATGTAAAACTCAAATCAATAGGTGTAAACTGATAATAAAGGAACAAAATAAATTTAATTAATCGATTTACTAATTCCAATTGGTACCGATTTACTGGTAGGAGTATTACTTCGATCAGCAACACTTTCAAGAGGTATAAGAACATTTGACTCAGGGAAATAGGTTGCCACATTACCCTTAGGTATGTCGTAGGAAACAACATACCAGCTTGGAGACATCACAGGTCCTGTTTCTCTATTAGAACTAAGATCTACTAAATCACCTTCATTGAGATCATTCTCTAAAATATCTTCACTATTCATCAGAACAACCCTACGTCCATTTTTGATCCCTCGGTACCTATCATCTAAACCATAAATTGTCGTATTATACTGATCGTGAGAACGAATTGTCATCATCATGAATTGTTCGTCATTAGTTACGCATGAAATATCGTGAGTAAAGAAATTAGCAAGAGCATTTTTTGTTTTGAAAGTACGACTATCTCGAGGAGGATTTGGTAAATAAAATCCAGATTTAGACCTGACTCTTTCGTTATAGTTTTCGAATTCAGGTATTGTTTTTTCGATTAAATCACGTATTAGATCATAATCTTCTGAAAGGTTCTGCCAAGCAATTCCACTCCTCTCCAATCTTGTTTCTAGAGCACCACCAATTCCAGATACAATTGATGGTTCAGATATTAAATGTAAACTCGCAGGTTTGGACTGACCCTTAGATGAGTGAACTACACCCATCGAATTTTCCACAGTGACAAATTGCCTCCCAACGAGTGAATTATCTATTTCTGTTCGCCCTAAGCAAGGCAAAATCAAGCCCGTTTTACCTGTAATTAAATGAGAACGATTAGGTTTTGTAGAAATATGAACCGTCAGATCACATTTACTGATAGCATTTGAAGTTCTATTGGTATCAGACATAGCAGAAACAAAGTTACCTCCCATCGCTAAGAATACTTTCGCTGCACCTGATTCCATAGCCTTAACTGCTTCAACAGAATCATAACCATGTTCTTCTGGAGATATAATACCTGTTGCTTTGTCAAGATTTTGTATGAATGAGGGAGATGGTTTGTGATTAATACCAACGGTTCTATCACCTTGTACATTTGAATGACCTCTTACAGGACAAACTCCTGCACCTGGCCTACCAATATTACCACCTAGAAGTAGAAAATTAACAATCTCTTGGATAGTTGCAACTGAATTTTTATGTTGAGTTATCCCCATTGCCCAGCAAACAATAGTGGATTTGGAATTAGAAATTTTCTGAGAGACTTCGATAATCTCCTCTGAACTGAGACCAGTGACTTCAGAAAGATTTCCTATATCTGAATTTAATACTAATTCTTTATATTCATCAAAACCATTAGTATATTCATTGATAAATTCCTTATCAATACTATCTGATTCTATTATATATTTGGAAAATGCTCTAAACAATGCTTGATCTGAATTGATTTTTATTTTCAAATGTTTATCAGCTATAGAAGAGCCTAAACCAAACATTTCTATAGGATTTTGAGGATGCTTAAATCTCTTCATGCCCGTTTCGATTAATGGATTGATACTTATGACAGACGCACCATTTTTACGTGCATCTCTCAATGCTGTCAGCATCCTAGGATGATTAGTTCCAGGATTTTGTCCTACAACAATGATTAATTCTGCAGAATTGAAATCATCTAGTGTCACAGTACCCTTACCAATACCTATGGACTCACCGAGGGCAACACCTGATGATTCATGACACATGTTTGAGCAATCAGGTAAATTATTTGTACCAAATCGCCGTGCTAATAGTTGCCAAAGAAAGGCTGCTTCATTACTGGTCCTTCCAGAGGTGTAGAATATTGCTTCATTAGGATTATCTAATGATATCAAATTATCAGCTATCAGGTCAAATGAATCATTCCATGATATAGGTTGATAGTATTCTTCATTGGGAGACAGAATCATTGGTTGAGTAATTCGACCTTGTGAATTCAACCAATGATCAGACTTCTGAGATAATTCTGCGACACTCCATTTAGACCAAAAATTAGCATCTGCTCGACTCCTAGTCCCTTCATCTGCTACTGCTTTCGCGCCATTTTCACAAAATTCGGCAAATGAACGATGATTATCGGGGTCGGGCCAAGCACAACCAGGGCAATCAAATCCGTCGAAATCATTAACTTTTGTTAATTTCTTTATAGAAGCAATTAATCCCATATTTCCTAATCCATATTTAGCGGTAGAAATTAAAGCAGGAATGCCTGCAGCTGAGTTTTTTGGCTTAGATAATCGTGGAGGTTCTGATTCAAGTGGAGTAAGAGCTTTAATTTTCTTATCCATAATTCCACCTTTAATGTAATCAGTAATGGCTGATCCTACCCCTACCAGAATATACAGTCATATTATTATTTTTAGCAAACCCAACTAATGTCAAGCCATGTTCGAGTGCAATATCTATCGCCAGACTACTAGGTGCACCTATAGCGACAAGAACTGGAATCCCTGCTCTGCGAGCTTTGTGGACTAGTTCGAAAGACAATCTGCCAGAAAAAAGTATGAAACTGTCGGCAAATAATTGTGGAGATTCACACAAAATAGAACCTACAAGTTTATCCATTGCATTATGCCTTCCTATGTCTTCAGCAATAAATAATAATTCCCCATTAATATTGAATAAACCACTAGCATGAGCACCTCCTGTATTTTGGAATAAAAACTGACTTTTTCTTAAATCATCTAAGCATTTATTGATTACAGACGATTTAATTATAATGTTATCAGACAACTCAGGACCATGAATATGGAGAAGATTAGAAATTGAATCTTTTCCACATACACCACATGATGAAGTTGAGGATATTCTTCTTTGAAAATCAGATATGTCTTTTTCAATAAGACTTGGTATTGTTACTAATACGTCATCATCAATAATACTAAAATCACTTATTTGATTGAAATTATCTATTATTCCCTCGGAAAATAATAAACCAATCACTAGTTCTTTATCCATGCCAGGAGTTCTCATTGTCATCCCCAGAGAAAAGATATACTCTGAACCATCAGTAATTGAAATTGATAATGCGGACTCTTGGCATACGGTGTCCACACCTTTCTTTATTCCCTCGGAACTATACCAATTAGCAGGTACTTCGCTAATCCCAACCATGACACTGCGAGATGTGCTTATCTTATCTTACCATAGGTTGCCATGTATAACTACACGATTGTTCATATAGCCCTACTAAGTCAAGAGTTCATGGGAATATTAGGCGGAGGTGGTTTCTCCCTACCAGTAATAACACAAACAGAAGTTGTTGATGTTAAAATTACAGTAACTGATTCAGCCTTGAAACAAATGAAAAACACTATCAAGGGCGAAGAAGATACTCATTGTTTAGTTGTAAGCGCTCAATCAGGGGGCTGTTCAGGATACTTATATGACATGAAAATAATGGAAAAGCCTGATCTAGAAAATTTTCAAATTCAAGATTTTGAAGGTGTGAAGGTCTATATCCATGATAATGATAGTATATTGCTCAATGGAATTGAGTTAGACTTCAAAGATACTTTGATGGGTGGAGGGTTTAATATTACTAATCCTAATGCTTCGAGAGCATGTGGTTGTGGACAATCCTTTGGTTGAGGGATATAGTTGCAACCTGAAGATATAATATCTAGTTATTTTATTCATGATTGTAGTGTAACAGTTATCGAAGGGAAAGACTCAATCACCCATTTAAATCGAATAATTACTTCAGACATTAGAGAAATTAAAAACTTAGATTATCATCAAAGCTTAATTTGTGACGCGAACGGAAAAATAATAGATGCAATTGAAATTAGTAGTATCTCTAATCAACTCCTCATATTAGGAATCTCAAATAATTCTAAAACTACTAGGGATCTAATCGTTTCAGGCATACACTGGAATGAAGAAGTGAAAATGATGAATGGTGATGGAGCTCTGTCTATCCTCTCGATTTATTCTAGTAATTTAGAACAAATTCAAAAAATATTAGGAGAAAATTCAGTAAATGAAGAATATAATATTTGGAAAGAATACAATGATTATTATACGCTTCAAATTAAATTGATAAATGATGTGCAAGTTAATATATTGATACAAACTAATAAAATCCCAGATTTCATAGATAAAATAGAAAAAAAAGGAGTTTTATGTTCGAGCATAGACTCTTGGAATAATCACAGAATAGAAAATGGAATATTTTCTGATGAAGAGTATGCACACAAACCCATACCATCTGAATTAGGGTTAGACGACATTGTAAATTTGAAAAAAGGTTGCTATCCTGGCCAAGAAATTCATGCTAGACTGGAAAGTAGAGGTAAAGTCACTAAGGAAATTATGAGATATACTACGGATGTTCAATTACAACCTGGAGTTTACAAATCAAATTTAGGTAGAAAAGTCAGAGTAACATCTTCTTCTAAAAATATAGGCTTTGCAGTTGTAAGCGTCAAGGAGAGTAATGAAATTATTCTAGATGGGAATATTTCATTACTAACAGAAAAAATATGACTAATTAAAGTCACTTGATTCGAAATCTTCGCCTCTTTTGACCCAATCATCTAAAGACATTAGTGGGGAAATCTTCAGATCGCCCAAGTGTTGAGTGAAAAGATACAAGGTCGGAGAATGCTCTTCAACAACTTGTAATTGAAACTTTAACTTTACAGATTTACCTCTATTCCTGAAGAATGTCACTTCAATCATTAAACCAATAATAGTCGCTGTGTATAAAACTAATAATATAGCCAAAGAAAATATAATTGGATCGGCAAATAATGTATCTTCACGAATCCCTTTGTACGAGAATGTTAATTGTCTGACTAAAAAGAATATTAGGCCAGCCCCCACCCATGGTGCCATCCATGTTTCTACTAATGTATCCATTGGAATAACCCTCCTTCTAGGAAGATCTGCAAATGAAAGTGCGCTAGCAGTGGCTGCTCGAATAACAGAAATAAATGAAACCAATATGATATACAATAATGAGGATAAAAGAATAGTGTTCTGAATACTAAAACCAGCTAGCCAATGTAAATTCATTATTAAAAGATAAGAAAAAAGACCTAAGAACACAGTTATTGGCATACGGTGTATTGATGTTAAAATTCTATCTGAAGTTTTTATTCCAATATCTAATCTCGGTATTCCAATAATCTCCCATCGATTAATTTTTTTAACAGTACTAGTAATTTTCAATAATAGTTTTTTTTCTATTAATATCCATTCAAAGATCTTCAATGGGAACCATGCAAAAAGACCAATTATGACTGAGAACGGAAACAGTATAGGCCAAGCTATTAGTGCTGGAAATAAAATGAAATGCGTGATCCCTAGGGGATTCAATAAATCAGATTCAATACGTGCTTGTCTATCTGGATCAAGATATACTCTTCTTGCTTCGGCATCTAATTCAGAACGATAGCGACTTAATGGTATTCCTGAATCTAAAACTACTCTGACTTTTTCTCTATAATGTTCATGCTCTGGCTCCATTCCTGTCCACCATTTCCACGCAAAGGATAGAGGGATAGCAAGGAATAATGGCGAAATCAGTACCAAGACTGCTACGAATGTGGACTCAAGTCCTGCAACCATAGCCGTCCCAAAACCAATCCTTCAATAAAGAAATGGTGAATAAATAATAAAAATTGGCAATTGAGTACTAAAATAACAAAAATGAAATGATTAATATTCATTTCAATACAAGAATTCGTAAACAGTCATTAATATGCTAAACTATATTCAGACGTAATATGAGTAGAGTTTGCAATATAGATGCCAAAGGACAAGTAGTTCGTTTAATTACAGGAGTTATTGCTGTATCTGTTGGGTTAGTTATGGCTTTGCTAATAACTCAAAACATGCTTTCCTCAGAGGTTTATTGGATTCCAGTAATAGGAAGTATTGCTGGAGGCATGTTTGCTATGTGGGAAGCAAGAACCGGTTGGTGTGTTGTACGAGCAATGGGTATTAGAACACCAATATAACATCGATATTACTAATACTAACTTAAACAGTCGCACCTCGACCAAGATATAGAATTACTATGGGTGGAACAAATAGTGATATATTCTCTGAAATATTTGCAGCAATATTTGGTGCTATATTTGACCAATTAGATAAAAAGAACTGGTGGATTAACTGGGTTAAACCAATTTTGTATTATGGTTCAATAATTATTCCATTCGCTTATTTATTAGGTTGGCAACAAGGATATTTTAACTAACCTACATTGTAAATAAGAAATAATAAGAAATAATTAATGCGGGAATTGCACTGTATAATGTAGCAATTATAGCCATTTTTGGCGTTAAAGCGATAGCAGGGAACAAAGCATCACCATCATTTGATATAGCATTTCCAATTAATGCAGCAAAGGGAATTATTCCATTAAGATACAAGGTTGTAACTAATATTTGAGGCCCGCAACCAGGAATAAATCCAATTAATATAGCTAATAATGGAATAAATATCAATGCTGACTCTGACAATACAGCTAAATCAAGACCCAAAAATGAATTAGCATATTCATAGGCTAAATAAGCAGAAATAACCCATGCAGTGACAAAAGAGGATTCTTCAGTTGAACGTGTAAATGGATGATCACTACCAACTGTTACCGCATTAACCGGTGATGAGGCCCAAATAATAACTGAAAGAATCGCCCCAGTTAGACCAATCAATAGCACTGGATCACCTAAGGCATAGATATCTACTTGCATGAGTTGCATTGTACCGATTACTAGACCTGGAATCGCAATTACCATGTAGATTTTATCTCTAATCCGAAGCTTACCAATTTCTTTCAATTCGAGACTCTGCACCTCAGTATTGTAAAGTTCCCCCCGATGGAATCTATCCACTAACCATCCACAAACTACAGCTGCAAAGAAAGAAATTAGTATTACCTTGACATAAGTGGCAGGCGCTTTAGCTAATAGAAGGAAAGCTGCATCTCCCATAGTGCTAATCAATGCTGCAACCATTGCTCCTAATGTGATATTACCTCGAGCAAATGCAGTGATTGCAACTACTGCACCACCGCAACCAGGGAGTGCGCCCAATAAACTCGCAGTAGGTACTTGCCAAACTCCACCTCTTTCCATGAGAGCACCAACATCAATTTTAAGAAAATGCTCTAAACCAAAGAAAAATAATAATGTTGCTGCTACAAAAACTGTGACCTGAGTATATGCATCAAATATAGAAAGACGAGTGATTTCACCTAACTCACCGGGATATATAATTGCGATAATTAAAAGTCCTACAGCAATAACTCTGCGATATCTTTTAGTTAACAAATCAACTAATTCATTAGAACTACCATCAGCACCAGATGGTTTATTAGAATTGGGAATATTAAACAAATTATCAGTCCTCAAAAGATATTTTTACTAGACTAGCTATAGAGGAAGATATTCTTATTTTCCTATTATTAATACTAACATTGATTCCACCATCGAAATCATCTCTTGAGAGGATTTTTAGTTGAATACCAGGATGAATGCCATTTTTCTCCAACCATGAAAGAACATTGGAATCATCATCTGGAACCTGCATTACAGTCAAAGACATATTCAAAGGTGAATCCGAAAGAGGTAAGTCTGTCTCATTGTATAATTCACCATTAGGCCCTGGAATTGGATGCCCATGTGGATCACGTTTAGGATTACCAAGATAATCTGCTATCGCATTCTCAAGATTCTTAGAAAGTGCATGTTCAAGCTTCTCAGCTTCATCATGTAATTGCTCACGACCGAGTCCCAACGTCTGAGACAAAAATGTCTCTAATAATCGATGTCTCCGTACTACTGATAGAGCCTCTAATTCTCCTTTTTTAGTTAAAGATGCACCTCTGTAAGGTATATGGTCTACTAATCCTCTTTCAGTCAGTCTTTGTATCATTTTCGTTGCTGATGCGGGAGTAACATCTAGGTTATCAGCAAGTTCCTGTGTACCTACATTTTTAGGACCAAGTTTCCAAAGAGACTTCAGATAGTCCTCGATTGCGACTGAGTACACATGCTTGGTTTAGCCATGACTAATATAAAGTTTAGCCAAGGCTAAATTCAAATTAAAAATTATCTAATGACAATCCTAATTACCCTTACTCAAATTAGCATTACTTTCTTTGAATCGTATTAGATTTTCTTTTCGACTTTCTTTTCTGTTCACTATTGGATTAGGATAGTCTTGACCTATAATACAGTTTGAACTTCTTTGTATTTCTAAGGAAGCCAGATGAGGTTCAAAGATATACTTTGAAGGAAAAGAAATTAATTCAGGCACCCAATAACGTATGAAATCTGCATCTACAGTTTCAGCATTAAGGCTGGATTTAGAATCAGGACATGGATTATAAACGCGATAATAGGGCATGGAAAAAGGAGCCACTCCAGCTAGCCAAAGCCAATTACCATTATTTAGTGCCCAATCAGAATCAATTAACTTTCTATCAAAAATATCTCTACCTATTTTCCAATTCTGCCAAAGTTGTCCCCTAGTTAAGAAACAAGAAACTGCATGTCTGCCTAGGTGGTGCATCCATCCCGTAGATTCGAGTTGTCGCATCATTGCATCGATGTAAGGGAAGCCAGTCATCCCTAATTCCCATGCTGTAATTTTATCAATATCATATTCTCCCCAATCTATTGGTTTACAGTTAGAATTATTTTGGTCATCATCCCAGTTTTCGACAGATCTTGAAAGAAGATAGAACATTTCTCTGAACATAAGTTGCCCAAGTAGTGACTCTGGTGGCTTTGTATGGCTGGAATTGAAATTAGCCTTTCGACATTCATTCCATAACAGCCTAACGGAAAGACATCCGTTGCTAATATATGGTGAAAGACCTGTAGTACTAGGCTCTAAAGGATTACCTTGCTCATTTGTAGAAACTGAGTGTGGCTTACTAAAATCATTAACAAAATTATGCGAATCAGAAACCTTCCTCTTCAGTCTAACCAGAGCTTCATTTTCGCCACCTAAGAAATAATGCGTACCTGTTTCTAAATTCGAATCTATTTTCATTGCTTCTTGCTGTAAATCAGTAAAAGGAATATAATATTTCGACAAAATATCGTTGTTTGCTAAAGATTGCATCACATTAATATTAGGTTTAATCTGCTTTGGAGGAGCAAGTGATTCTCCAACAAGGTATCCATCTGGGTCTGTCTCAAGATTATTTGCGAATATCTTATCAATGTCCTTCAATGATTTTGGATTAATAAAATCCTCAGATCGTATCACTTTTTCAATGTCCAGGATAGTGCTAACTGCGGGGAATACCTTTGTTTGAATACTTGAATCAGATAAGAGAAGTTGTATTTCATCCATACTCTTGAGACCCTCGGGTTCTGAGCAAAAATCACATAATAACCATGTTATTTCTGTATCCAACATTTCGAATATTGATTTAAAAATCTCTACAGCATTACCAGAAAAAATAAGAATTCCAGATTGCAATTTTTCTTCTAAATTCCGATTTAAGCCTAATATCGACTCATAAAGGAACTTTTTCCTGTTAACTGTCGGACTATGGTTACTTTGATTGACCCATTTATCATCTAATATGTAGATTGGAATAATTGTATCGATTCCATCACAATCGGACGCCCAACTCAGTACAGGGTTATCATGCAGCCTCAGTATATTCCGAAACCAAACAATAGCCGTACTCATGTATTAAATCCATTTCCACATGGCTTTTAATATTCTGTATTAAAATTAATGGCCATGTTCAATCAAACCAGAAATATCCATAGCAAATAATATCAAAGTCAGTATTATTGCACCTAATAAGACATTAAGCATTGCTTTCTTACCTGTTTCCGGATTATGGATATCAGGAAGAGTATCTACTGTTGCGACATAAAGGAAGGTACCTGCAGAGAATAGCATAGTCAAACCGATAATATGAGTTTCTAAATCTTCAAGAGCATAGAATGCAAGTAGAATCATTACAGGAGTAGCTAGTGAAAATATCAATACGTCACGAATAGAATCATTACGATATTCTCTCTCATGCATAGAAAATACTCCAAGACTGAAAGCAGCAGGACCCTTATGTATCAATACTGCAAGAGCTACAGCAGCAGTCACAGTTACACTGCCAGATGCTGCTGCTGCCCCAATCGCAATACCATCAGTTGCCGCGTGAAGCGTTAGTCCGAATAGTAAAAGCCATCCCGATGAACTATGATGTATATGTCCATGATTATGCTCAAGGTCATGATCATGATGCTCTTCATGAACTGCATGCCCTATACCAGACCCTTCAAGGATAAGCATGAGCAAGAAACCACCAAGTATTGCTCCCCCTAATAGTAAGCCACTAGTATGTTCATCTTCTTCCTCATGAATTTCATCATGAGAATGGCTGGTGATTAATTCTTCAATTTCTTCCAATCCTACTGTGGCATTAATTTCACCATCTTCTACTTCTTCTACTACGTGAAGTACTGATTCCGAGAGTAATTCATCAGTAAGATCTTCATCACTATGAGTGGATTCCTCTTCAGAATGTGCATCATGACCTCCAGCTAATTCTTCGATTTCTTCTATCGCCTGAGATGCATTAATATCTCCATGATCGACTTCTAACATCACCAGAGCTATGGAACCGGCTAATCCATCTTCATCGCCATGAGAATCGTGTTCATCATTAGTAGCAAGTTCGAAACCTTCTGGAATCACAACTAACGCTGCAGATGCAAGGATTATCCCCGCTGCGATTCCTGTCATTATCTTTAATTTGTTTGCATCTTCCTTTATTTTTGATAAAACCGGTATTAAACCACAGATAAGAGCGACCATTAAAGTTAGTGCAACATACATTAGCGGGAGTTCTGCCATACCCTTCCGGTAATTAATAAGTATTTAAGAAATGTTATTAATTGTTACTAACAATTCAACAAATATTATTAATTCGATGACAATGCGAGTATCATGAGTCGAATACTCTCATTTAGTACTGACAAACAATTCGCCGAGCAATTAGAAGATCTAGTGAAGAAAAGCGGGTATAATAATCGTAGTATGTTTCTCAGAGACGCCAGTATTCATTTTTGTGATGCAATGACTAGGGGAGATATATATTCAATGGTTGATACAATTGAAGTTGAGGGGACAATGGTTATCTATTACCAGCATAGTGTTGAAAATAAACTTCTGGAATTAAGGCATTCTCATTCAATCGAAATTTCATCTTACAGCCATAATTGCTTAGTTTCGAGTCATACTTGCGTAGATACTATGCAAATTAAAGGAACAGCATTATTAATTCGTGAAGCGATACAAAAATTGCAAAATACAAATGATATAGATAGGGTTGAATTTATTGCAGCACCAGTAAGAGAAGAAGGTTGTTGCTAAAATTACTCACTTCACTCTTCCATATATTTTGCAATGATTTCTGAAAGTTTAATTGAACCGAAATTATGACTGTCCTCACTTGCATTAGGGTCAGGATTATC
>CAXDMJ010000007.1:0-50251 GCA_963990035.1 uncultured Candidatus Poseidoniales archaeon
TAGATGATATCATGTCAGGCACTTTTGTAATGATGCATGGTATGACTGGAAACGCCGCTAAAATGCAACCGTTGGCTAAACAATTAGTGCCGGAGGGTTGGACTATACTCTGCCCTGAAGCAAAAATTCCTCATCCAACAAGAGGGGGATTTGCTTGGTGGTTACGCTCAGATAATCCTACTGAGCCCCTTAATGAGGAATCATTAATACAAGTTGATGAATCAATATCTAGAGTAGTTTCTGAAATCCCTGATGGACCAATAATAATAGGTGGTTTTTCACAAGGAGCCGCAATTGCTTCAGCTATACTGGAAAATGAAATACAAAATAGAATAATTGGGTTAGTTCTACTTGCTACGAAAACGATCAGACCAGAAAAACTCAGTGAAATATTACCTTTTTTAAAGACTAGAAAAGTTATCTGGATGCATGGATCAAGAGACCACTTAGTACCTTTAGAACAAGGAACTGAGCATTTAGAAATTTTTGAACAGGCAGGATGGGATGTGATAAAATTAGAACATGATAAAGGCCATATGGTTAATCTGAATCAATTAGATGAATTGAGATCTGGAATACAAAATATGGCAGACTCGATAAATCATAAATAGTCTATTAAATGGTCTGAACCACCAATTAATACTGGTTTCTCACCACGCATATCAAAACAAATAGGAACTGTACGATGCCCTGTAACTCCAACTACTTCAGAACGAAGATTATCTTCATAATCCATATTTATTTCTGAAAATGTCAAATTTTTTGATTTTAAGACATTCTTAGCTCTATTACAATAGCCACAAACAGTTTGTGTAAAAAGTAAAAAGTCAGTATTACATTCATCTAATATTTCAGAAAACCTATCCATGTCTCCACAACCTATGACAAACCTGCCGGCCGAGGACTAATGAACCTGAGGCTCTTTGAAAAATACATTATTCTGAATAATTACCTAAGAGGTAGATGGTTGTAAATCTTCATCTTTCCACCATTCAGGTCGTTCTCCCAAATCTGTATCTGGGTCTTCTTCTTCCCATTCTTCATCATCTTGAATACGTCCCTCAAGAACTCTATCAGTCTCATTCTCATCGATGAAAATCAACAACACCACTGTTACCATAGTTAAAATTGCACCTAAGTAAATAGCGGAGGAATAATCAAAGATTTCTATAAGTCTACCAGTTAATGTGTAAGCGAATACACCTGATAGATTGAAAAATGACATATATGCGGTGAATTGTGTACCACCAACCTTACTCCATGTCAGCCTCATTGTCAATGAAACAATGCAAATCCAAGCTATTCCTGCTATAATTCCTTGGAGAATGAGGAATGTTATCATGATAGTAGTATTACTCCATACAGGTTCTAAGAATGCTAGACATGCATTAGAAAATGCCAGAGCAAGGAAGAATACCATTGCCACTCTTCTTGTACCATAACGATCACCTAAAAATCCGCCAAATATCTGGCCAAACATCACTCCGAAAACAACTATTCCACCAACTATCCCGTTATACTTTGCTTGGGACCATCCCACTCCATTGATGAAAATATCAAATGTTATTGGGACTACAAAGACGTATAGTTCGGCAAGAAGACAAAGGCCAATTAATATTAATGCAGACTTTACAGAAAAGGCTTTAACAAGATAAAAAGAAATTCTTGCAATTGTATTTTTAGTTCCCAGAGGTAATACGGAGAATGGATTAGGGACCTCTGGCAATAGAGTTTCTTCATTACCCGAATTATCTAAAATTAATTTGACTAAAACTGATAATATAGCTAAAGAAAGAGAAATGTAACTAATCGGATTAGTAAATGTCCTAACCAGCGAACCCAAGGACCAGTCGATAGTGAATACATCAATAGCAAATCCTACAAACCAAACTATCAAACCAATTATCGTAAAAAATGCTGTGATTGAAATTCTTTGTTCAGAAACACTGTATCCAACAGTCTTAGCCTTAAGGAATTCTGTCTCATCAACCCAAGGGGTTTCAGAATCATCATTATCTATGGTATCCTCATTGTTTTCTGAATCTATTAGAATTGCATCGACCTTGGACCAAGGGAACAACTTAACCCCAGGTTTTTCTATCAATGTCAGAGGTACCCAGATAATTAACATCAGTAGAGCTAATTGTGCTAAAATTACTCCTGAAATCCCAATGTAGGATACGAGAACTCCTAATCCTGCACCTCCAATAATAATTCCACCCCTCTTGGCAGCAAACATGAATCCATTCACCTTAGCAACCTCATCAGGTTGAAGAATCTCTACAGCTAGTGCATCAGTAGCTACATCTTGAAGTGATGCAAATATGTTATGAACGAATAATACTCTAGTGACTAATTCTACTTGTTCATTAAGATCATCAACAAAAATCAGACTTCCTAATGTCAAAGCCATTCCGACTTGGGCAAACAGTACCCATTGCCTACGAGGCCCATATCTTTCAATAAATACAGCGTCTACTACTGGACCCCAAATCCATTTGAAGGTCCATGGTAGTGCTACAGTAGCGAATAATATGGCTATATCTTCTACTGGAGTCCCGTTATCAACCAGATAAGCGGCAAATGTAATACTGGCGAATCCCCATGGAAGACCTTGAGCGAAATACATTAAACAAAGTGTGACCACTCGTCGAGTTTTATTCTCAGTTAATGCACCACCTTTTCTCCATTCTATTGAGGCAGTTCTAATTCCCGCGATGGCAGAAGGAACCCAATTAAATGGATTGATTTTTTCAATCGTTTCTGCTATCCAAACAGACATTTCAAATGGTTCAGCGAATTCCTCTTTTGAATTCCAATCTTCACGATATGCTACCCATCCTAAAAGAGCCAGTACTGCTAGGAAGGGTATAATGAACAAAATTGGTCCAATAGATAATTTTCCTAAGTTAGCATCAGAATCTAAGAGTGAAACAAAAATTGGGAACTCTAGGTAAACACCACCCGGATTACCTCCTTGGTCTGAATAGTACATTCGGAAGCTACCTGAACAATCGGAGCCAGGAGTTGGAAAAGGACTTCCACATAGAGGTCCACCTTCGGCAGGAACTGAATAACTAATTGTAATTACTGTTCTAGTATCTTTTGACCAAGTTTGGAAAGATTCACTAACTGTAATATCCCAATCAGTGATGAAATCATTACCATTATTTATTGAGTTAGCGGACTCAGTATGCTGAGAAATCTGTTCTTCACCTCTGAACAAAGTTATTGTAAGATCACATTCTTCTCCTCCACAATTCCCTGATTCAATATTGAATTTCATTCTAACGTTAATTGTTCCATTAGTCTCCAAAATAAAATCGTCGGAAAATCCAGTTTGTAGTTCACAAGAAAAATCTACACTTACATCCTGTCCTTCAGGAAATAATATCTCACCATAACCTTCCGATGCTGAAACTTCTGATAAATTATCAAAATTATTCCAGCAATCATCTAAACTCTCAGAACCCCAGAAGTACATGTATGGGTCATCACTTGTAGGATGATTCTCAACTGAATCAGATTGAGCAGTAACAGACATAGACAAATAACTGAGTGTTAATAGTAACACTACGCCAATCGTTAGACTTCGACGTGTGGATTGCATAAGTTGTGGGATGATTAGTGACGTTTGAGTGTTTACCCGATAGGTTTGGGAATTATTCATCAGAAATAATACGCATACCTTGCTCATCATAATCCCAATCAATAATTTCCCAACCTTCTTGTTCAAGGTTTTCAATAACACTTTCCCTAGAAATAGAAGAACAAAGTATACCCACAGTTCCACCCGCTCCGGCGCCTAATGCTTTCCATGCGATTACAGACTTAGAATCAACTAATGGTTGAATAATTGAACGAAAAGGATCATGTAATGAAGGATCCATTAAATCTACGCCCTCACAAGTATCTCGTAATGACTCAACGACCAACTCGCGTCTATCTCTTTGAATTCCATCAGACATTTTTCTAGCTGCGGCTCTAATCTTATGTAATCCATTTATTACATTTTCATCACCTGAGGAATATCTTTCCCAAATCGAATCATGTAATTCTCCTGAATTATGTTCAATCTTAGTGTCAGCAATAATAAAATGCTTCTTTAACCAATTTTTTGATGATTTCATAGGTTCAAAAGGAAGTATTTCAACACTATCACCAATGAACATTAAATGATTAAAACCACCGTGTGCGGAGGCCCATTGATCTTGTCGACCACCTTTATTTTCTAATATTGATTCAAATTGAAATGCCATTTCTGCAATTTTTTCAGGGGATTTATTATGTCCTAATATAGTTGCAATAAGGCCGACATTTAGTGCACCACTAGTGCCCAAACCTGAACCTGTTGGAACCTCACTAGAATATTCGACTTTTACCCTTCCAGAGTCATCTTTTTCCATAGTTGCATGGATATATTTGTTTATAGTAAAGTTTACCACTTCTCCACCAAAATCAGTACAATATGGATTGACATCAGTCCACCCTCCAGCTAAATCAACACGAACTGGTACGATGACTTCGAAACGCTCAACCATAGATAGTCCGATGGTTAGTCACATGAGAACCCTCCGCTCAAGCCTAACCGTTTGACCGAAAATAACCCCTTTGAGCACCCCCTCGGATATACATGGCCGACACCGTTGATGACGCTATATTGGCATTCTCACAGGGAAAACCAGTAATGGTTTTTGATTCAGATTTCAGAGAAAAGGAAACCGACCTATTATGGCCTGCTACAGCAGCAACTCCTGCTGTTATGAGGCGTCTAAGGATAGATTGCGGAGGTCTACTTTTCTTAGCAATAGGTGATGAAATAGGGCAAATGTTTGATCTGCCATGGTTACAAGATTTACATACACATCAAGAACTGGTAAATGATAATCCAGTACTTTCTCACTTAATTACTAATGATTTACAATATGATACAAGATCTGCATTTACTTTATCAATAAATCATCGTGAAACATATACTGGAATTACGGATAGAGATCGTTCATTAACAACAAGAAGATTTGGAGAATTATCTGGTGAATTAATGAATAAATCTGTAAGTGGAGAAGAGGCATACAAAGCATTAGGAGATGAGTTCCGTACACCTGGACATATACCTGTATGCAGAGAATCACCAGGTGGACTATCAACCAGGCAAGGCCATACTGAGTTAGCAGTAGCTATTGCTAGACTTGCGGGGCAAGTACCTGCAACTATTGGTGCTGAAATGCTTCAACCTGATGGAGATGGAGCACTTTCAGTTCCAGATGCAAGAATATATGCAGCTAAACATAATATTCCAATGATTACAGGCGATGATCTAATGAAAGCATTAAACATGGAAAAATAAAAACGTTTTAGAAAATAATTATCAGGAGATAAAAATATGGTTCGTGTAATGGCAGTTGGTGTTTTTGATTTACTACACGCTGGGCATCTTCACTATGTTGAGCAGGCTAAGTCGTTAGGAGATGAATTAGTAGTAGTGGTTGCACATGATGATACTGTACGTAAACAAAAACATGAACCAGTTACTAATCAGGATCTAAGAAGACGTATGGTTGAAGGACTGAAACCAGTAGATAAAGCAATAATTGGAAATCCGCCAAGTGAACCAATATTTGACATCTTAGAGATTATTAAACCAGATATCATCGCACTCGGGTATGATCAGAAACATTCTCGTGACTCAATAAAAAAGGGTTTAGATGAAAATGGTTGGAGTCAAGTCGAAGTAATTCGTGTAGAAGGACTTGCAGATGACTTAGATGGTACAAGAAAAATAATTGCAAAAATACTGAGTTTATGGTCAGGTGAAACTGGCGGACCCTATGAGGAAGATTAGGATGTATACTGGAATTGTTGCAGGGACCGCACCAGTTGTAGGGATTAAAGATGGAAATATAATCCGTAGTTTAATAATGAATTTAGATGGATATTTGGATGATCTGAAAATTGGTGCAAGTGTAGCTCTAGATGGAGTTTGTATGACTGTTGTTTCAATCGAAGAAAATCATGTGAAATTTGATGCTATAGAAGAAACACTAACACGTACAACTCTAGGTAATTTAGAAATAGGTTCAATGGTTAATATTGAAAGATCTCTCAAAATGGGTGATGAACTAGGTGGGCATTTAATTTCCGGGCATGTATTGAGGACAGCAAAGATAGTTTCTAGGGAAGAACGAGGAGAGGGGGTTGATTTTTTAATTGAAAACTCAATAGAAACAAGGCCATATATTCTGCAAAAAGGTTTCATTGCAATAGATGGTATGTCATTAACTATTGGAGAAATTACAGATGAATATTTTTCATTACATATCATCCCTGAAACACTAAGAGTTACTACAATCAGTGATAAAAAAATAGGTGATAAAGTCAATATTGAAATCGATTCAAGAACCCAAATATTAGTTGATACTATTAGAAAGAGTATGGAAGTGAAAAAATGAGAATAGCGGCAGTATGTGGTTCATTCCACCAAAAAGAAATAAAGAGAATGCTTGAATATGCAAAAGAAGAAGCTAGTTCTAAGAATGCAGAAATAAGTGAGATAGTTTGGGTACCAGGATCAATGGAAGCCCCCCTAGCTCTTGAGAGACTCTTGAAAAGAAATGATATTGATGCTGCAATTACTTTAGGGATAATAGAACTTGGAGAAACTCAACATGGTTTAGTAATGGGTCAAGCAGTTATTGGAGCAATTATTGAACTTCAGATTAAACATGGAAAGCCTATAGGATTGGGTATTATTGGGCCAGGTGCAGAGTTACACCATATAGAACCAAGGCTGGAACCACATGCAAGATCTGCAGTTTCGGCTGTCATTACTATGTTCCAGTAAATTACTATCTGATTCTTGTGTTTACTGTTGTGTTCGAGTTAATGTTCAAAGCATTCCTATCGTTCCGAGAACCATGACTGATGATGTGCGCAATGTGATAATCATAGGTTCAGGACCTGCAGGATATACCGCTGGCCTGTACTCTGCTAGAGCATTATTAGAACCATTGATGTTTGCCGGTTATATGTCTGGTGGGCAACTAATGCTAACTTCCGACGTAGAAAATTTCCCAGGATATCCCGAAGGTATCGGAGGTCCTGAAATGATGATTCATCTAAGAGAACAGGCAGAAAAATTCGGATTAGAAGTACAAGATAAAAATGTAGAGAAAGTTGATTTCTCTGAAAGGCCGTTTAAAGTATGGGTTGAAGGTGAATTATTTTTATCTAAATCAGTGATAATATGTACAGGGGCAGAATCAATATGGCTGGGTGCCGAAGGTGAAGATGAGCAAAAAGGAAGAGGAATTAGCACCTGCGCTACTTGTGATGGAGCATTTTTTAGAGAGCAAGAAGTACTAGTTATAGGTGGAGGTGACTCGGCTATGGAAGAGGCTACATTCTTGACGAGATTCGCTAGTAAAGTAACTCTATTACATAGAAGAGATGTTTTTAAAGCATCTAAAGTAATGTATGAAAGAGCATTAAAACATCCTAAAATTGAGATTAAAACATTTAGTTCCGTTAAAAGTTGGCTTTCGGATGATAGTGGTTTAAGTGGTGCTATTCTTGAAGATCCTAGAGATGGAAGTACAGAAGAAATTTCATGTACTGGGGCATTTATAGCAATAGGGCACAAACCAATTACTGGATTCTTAGATAAACAAATTGAAATGGATGAATCAGGATATATTTTAGCCAAGACCCACACAATGACAAGTGTCCCAGGTGTTTTTGCAGCAGGAGATGTTGTTGATACTAGATATCGTCAAGCAATAACGGCAGCAGGAATGGGATGCCAAGCAGCAATAGATACCGAAAAATGGCTCGAAGATCAGCATTGAGGGAAAAATGACTGATGATAATAGCACCTCAATTGAGGAATTAAATCAAAATCTGACTACTAATCAGAAGGCTAGATATGCTAGACATTTGATGTTACCACTGGTTGGTGAAAAAGGTCAGTTGAAGATTAATTCTTCATCGGTTCTTGTAGTAGGTGCTGGAGGATTAGGCTCTCCTGTACTAATGTATTTAGCTGCGGCAGGTATTGGAAGAATTGGTATAATTGATGATGACTCCGTAGATATTACAAATCTACAGAGACAAATACTTCATTCAACTGCATCAGTAGGTGAATTAAAAGTAGAGTCTGCTAGAAAAAGAATTAATCTGATCAATCCAGAAATTAAGATTGATACTTTTAATTTAAGATTAGATATAACGAATGCTGAGAGAATTATCTCAGATTATGATATTGTTGTAGATGGAACTGACAATTTTGCTACCCGATATACGATTAGTGATTGTTGTGAAATTTTAGGAAAGCCGTGGGTTTTTGGTAGTATTCATCGATTCGAAGGGCAAGTTTCGGTATTCAATCTAAGAGGTAGTCCGAATTATAGAGATTTATTTCCTAAAGCCCCTCCTCCTGAACTTGCGCCAAATTGTGCTGAAGCAGGAGTTTTAGGGGTATTACCTGGGATAGTAGGTTCTTTTCAAGCGAATGAAGTACTAAAAATCGTCTTAGATATTGGAGACACATTAGATGGAAAATTATTGTTAATAGATGCACTATCAATGAATATTCGTTCACTAAAATATAATTCAAATAAAAAAAGAGAGAAAGTCACTCAACTCTCTGAAGAAGCAATATCTTGTTCAGTGGTTGGAGGAGAGCAACAATCATTAGATGTCGCTAAAAAAGAAGGTTCTATGAAAGAAATTCAACCATCTGATTATTTCGAAAAAATCAAAAAAGGTTGGAGTCCATTTTTCTTAGATGTGAGGGGAGAAGCTGAAGAAAGAATAGTCAGTCTACCAGATACTGATTTGAGAATAACACATATAGAAGTACCATCTAGAATCAATGAGATACCTACTGATAAAGATATAGTTATTTATTGTAGAAGTGGAATGCGATCGGCAACCATAGTTAGATTTCTCGAAATGTCTGGTAAATATTCGAATAACATATACAACCTCTCAGGAGGTATTCATTTGTGGTCAGATACGGTAGATTCGAGCGTACCTAAATATTAATTACTGATAATAAGGTTTAATCAGGCGCAGTCTGCCATTTTATTGTGGTATTTATAGAAAATATGTCGTATGACAATTACGAATTGTGGTATTACTCACTATAAGTGGTAAATAGTAACGCAGTCTACTGCTTTATTAAGGTATTAAAGAGAAAAAAAGAAAAAAAATACTATACGGATACCACAATTAAGGAATAAATACCACATTTGTACCCTATGAAGCGATTAGTTGTAGTACTAGAGAGATTCCGACAACATATGGCAATAGCGCGACAAGGGATATGGCTGTGCCCTGAATGCGGGAACCATGAAGTGTGGAAAACTAGAGAAAAGAATACTAATCAAATAGATAGAAAGTGTAGTAATTGCAGTAAAAGAGCTCGCGTCACACTGGATCGTTCAGGAACAGGTAAAGGAAGGAAAAGAAATTTTAAGATATGGGAACGAGACTTGAATATTAGCTTCAGCGAAGTAATTGAAGAAGCCAAGAGAAGAAATGGAAAAAGAGATCATGAACCAGAAATACCAGGTATTGATGACACCTCAATTAATAAAACACCTAGTCAATCAGAGTTACCCCCAATATGGGGTGCTAAATGGAACCCAAAAAAACCATTAATATTCATAAAAAATATAAATCAATTAGATGTGAAAAGAGAGCTTATGCTTTTCGTTGCAGAAAGACATGACGGATATTTAGAATTTGTATCGAGTAAATGGAATGAAGAAAAAACGCCCTCCTCATTTAATGGAACTACTTACCACGAGTTCTCTATAGAATTTTGTAGAAAAATATCTCATGCATTAACAGAAAGGCTATTAGCGCCTGAATTAGCAATAATTGAAGACGAAGAGATAATCCCTAGGAGAAGTTCAGAATTGTACATAGGAAGACGAAATATTCGATTTTTGAGAGATATTGCATTATGTTTGAGAAGAATAGCATACACTTCAAGTGTGGACTTAAAGACACGTTTACAATGGCAAAGATGGATGATTAGAACAAGAGAAATGGACGAACATCTAAAAGATCTTTTCACTAATGGAATAAATACTCCAGATGGGGGTAAATTTGGAGGAAAAGGATTCAGATCAACATGGCAAGAAGGGATTGTAGCATGTGCAACACCTCTTAAGAGAGCTATTGACACACAAGTTGGAGAAAAACACCATGCAGATATTATTGCACCAATGATAAGAGATACTGGTTTAGCCCTCGCAGTAGGACAAACACCATTAGAAATATTTGCGGCACAGATGGGTAAATCTGGGTCATATATGAGTGGAGGGAATATCGACTCAGGAGGAAGAGATTTACATATTGGAAACTGGGAAAAAGGAGTACTTCCACCCACTGCACCATTACCAATCGCTAGTGCGACGGCGACAGGAGTTGCTCTGGCTGCCTCTCTGTTAAACATTAAGAGATTTCATCTAGCACCTGTAGGTGAGGGAACCAGTAGTAACGGAGAGTTTTGGGAAGCAATGAATCTAGCGGGTGCTAGAGGTTTACCAATTGCATTTATGATTCAAAATAATCAAATTGCTTTAGATACCTTCACAGTGGGGCAATCTGGCGCTGAAACCTTTGGAGACAAAGGACATGCAATGGGAATTCCTTCATGGTCGATAGATGGTTCAAGTCCATCACAATTTTATGCATCTACAGCGACATCTAGAGAGTATGCACTTGATGGTGGAGGACCTACTTTAATCCATGTAGAAACAATGAGAGGGTGCGGTCATGCACATCATCATGATGACCTTTATCTTGGCTCAGCATCAGGGAATCCACCAGGATACGTAGGTAGAGATTTATTGACATATTGGGCAGAAAAAGATCCACTGCCAAATCATAGGCAACAATGTATATTACTTGGAGCAAGTGAAAAACAACTAATAGAAATTGAAAAGGAAGAACAATATCTTGTAGAGAATGCAAGAAAAGAAATGGAAATAATGCCATGGCCTGAAGGAAATACTGTCACAAAAGGGATAACCTCTAGGCACGATGCTGATTCTCATTCCCAACAATATGACAGATTTGAGAAAGAATATATCGAACCAATACCGAGCCCAGTAAAAAAGGGAGATATAAAAATAGATTTTTCTACTGCATCCAACTCCTCAACATACAGTAGAGCGATACAAAATGCCATGGTATTTCTAGCAGAAAAATATGGGGAAAAAATTGTATTTATGGGTGAGGATATGGAGGTAGCTGGAGCTTTTGGAATGAATATCCCTCTAAAAGCCAAAGGTCATTCAGATAAATTACTAGATATGCCATTATCCGAATCAATAATTATTCACTCAGCAACAGGAGCAGCTCTTGGAGGGATGAGACCAGTTGCAGAAATACAATTTGGAGGATTTGCTGCATTAGCAATGAATGCTTTAGTCAATAATGCCGCACAATTACGATGGAGATGGGGGGCAGAAGTACCCCTTACTGTAAGAATCCCTCTTGGTGCGAAAACAAGAAGTGGACCATTCCATGCAAATATGATTGAATCTTGGTTTATTAACGACCCTGGATTAACGATAGTATTCCCAAGTAACCCTCAAGATGCTTACGACTTGTTGATTGAATCACATGATTTGAATGACCCAGTAGTATTCCTTGAACATCTAGGATTATATGGCCTCGGAGGGGGTAAGACTGGATGGGGGGATTCTATCAATCAGATCATTGACACTGAGTCTGTCAAAAAGAGATTAGCTAATAATCAATCATCTATTGGTAAAGCAAAAATTATCAGAGGAGGAAATAACTTGACTATTGTCACTTGGGGCGCCATGGTTCATGTCGCATTAAAAGCAGCATCAATATTATCTGATGAAGGAATTGAAATTGAAATTATTGACCTAAGAACAATATTACCATTCGACTCAAAAACTTGTATCGAATCAGTGATGAGGACAAAGAAAATGGTTGTACTTCAAGAGTCACAGTATACTGGAGGCTTAGGGCATACGGTAAGTAGTAGAGTCATGGAAGAAACCTTTTGGAACATGGAATCTCCGCCAATAGTAATAGGTGCACTGGATACACCAGTACCATTCTCACCAACATTGGAAGATTATACAATACCTACAGTAGAACTTGTATTGAGACATGTTAGAAGAATGTGTAAATAAATAGAGAGGCGAAATAATGTCAATTACTGATTCCATATTCATTTTACCAGATACTGTATTAGTCATTTTAGGATTCATATTACTTATTGTGGGAGGGGAAAGTGTAGTACAAGGCGCTATTACAGTAGCCAAAAAAATGAATGTCTCACCATTATTAATCGGTTTTACAATAGTAGCAGTGGGTACATCACTACCAGAATTAGCAGTCACTATAAAGGCAGTCAGTAGTAATAATCAACAACTTGTAGACTTAGCAGTTGGAGGTGTTTTAGGATCAAATGTTGCTAATATCATGCTAGTATTGGGTACTGCTGCGATGCTTGGTGCCTGCGAAGATCCCGGTTTAGGGATTAAAAAAGATGCTATTGCAGTAGTTATAGCGTCAATAATTCTATTGATTACTGTGATGATGGGTGAAATTAGTGAGATAGTTGGTATTGCGATGCTAATATCTCTAGCATTATTTTATGCATATTCATACATATATTCAAAGAAATTAGGTTTGGAAGATGAACTTGATGAAACATGGATTGGAGAGAATATGGTTGTAGCAATGGGAGTCATAACATTTGGAGGACTAATGATTTTCTCAGGAGCTGAATTATTGATAGAAGGATCAACAGGAATTGCAACCTCAATGGGCATCTCAGAAACGATTGTAGGGCTAAGCATAATTGCTCTAGGTACATCGTTACCAGAATTAGCAGTTACAATAATTGCAGCATTAAGAGGACATAAAGGAGTAGCAATAGGGAATGTTCTCGGTTCAAATGTCATCAACATATTAGGAATATTAGGTGTTGGTTCAACTTATGCAGGAGGAATTTTGATTTCAAATGAGTTCGCAGGTAGAGACATATGGGTAGTTCTCATTACATCTGGGTTAGTTGCAGTAATGTTATTAGGCGAAAAGCAAATAGGTAAAAAAATCGGATTAACTATGGTCATAGGATATCTGCTATACATGGTTTTCCTTTACTCATTTTGAATTTAGCATATATGCGAACGGCTAAGGCTGAATGCTGCCTGCGAGTGTTATGGTTAACTTTGAATTGAGCGACGAACAACTCATGTTGCAAGAATTAGCACGTGATTTCGCTAATGAAGAAATCAAGCCCAATGCTTCTTTTTGGGACAGAGAAAGCGTATTCCCAAGAGACGCTATAGCGAAAGCCAATGAATTAGGACTACTAACTCTCAAAATTCCTGAAAAATATGGAGGCGGTGGAATGGGGTCATTCGAAGAAGTCATTGTCCTTGAAGAATTAGGACTTGGAGATCCAGGATTTGCTACTGCGGCAGGAAGTTCAATGTTAGCATCATACCCTATAATTACAGGAGGAACTGAACAACAGAAAGAAAAGTATCTTCGAATGATTACGGAAGGTAAAATTGCTTCATATTGTGTCACTGAACCTGGAGCAGGTAGTGACGTTCAGGCAATAAAAACAGAAGCAGTAAGAGACGGTGACGAATATATCATTAATGGACAAAAAATGTGGATTACAGGTGCAGGATATGCAGATTGGTTCTTTGTGCTGGCTTACACAGATAAAAATGCAGGATACAAAGGAATGAGCGGATTTATTGTTGACGCTGGTTCAGAAGGGTTAGAATTAGGGAAAAAAGAAGAAAATATGGGGCAACGTTGCTCAGATACACGTTCAGTGACCTTCAATAATGTCCGCGTCCCTTTAGACAATCTAATAGGTGGAAAAGAAAATGATGGTTGGATCAATGCAATGAAGGCTTTCGATCTTTCTCGACCGAGTATCTCTTCTCATGCAGTGGGGAATGCTCGTGGAGCTATGGAAGAAGCAATAGCATATGCTAGTGAAAGAAATGCTTTCAATAAACCAATTATTCGTCATCAAGCAATATCTTTCATGTTGGCAGATATGGCTACAAAGATTGAAGCTGCGAGGATGTTAGTATGGAAAGCCGCTCTAAAATCTGATTCTGGACAGAGAAATACTCTTGAGGCCGCTCATGCAAAAAGATTTGCAGCAGATATGGCAATGGAAGTTACAACAGATGCCGTGCAAGTATTTGGAGGATATGGATATTCAGAAGAGTATCCAGTTGCTAGAAGGATGAGGGGTGCAAAAGTTGTACAAATTTTCGAGGGTTCAAGTCAAATTCAGAGACTTATAATTAGCCGAGAAATGCTCCAAAACATTTAGAATAATACACTACTCTTTGAACAGTAAGTAGAATCGAGTAACCGTTTGATTCAAGTCTAGGAAGAGAGTCCGAATAAATGATAATATGATTGACAAGGTGAACCTTACTAAGAAAATCACAGCGATTATGGTATTAGGAATAATGCTGATTCCAGCGTTAGCCACTACAATAACACTAGAAAATGATTCAGTATCTAAAAATCAAGTAATTGAAACACCATGGTGGGAAAATACGAATATGGATAAAGATGGTGACTACATACATGATGCAATATGGAAAGCTGCAGAAAACAATCACTATAATTATCTAAATGAGAATAATATGATAAGTGTGATTGTTGACTTTGATCATACTCCGACGATTGATGATGAAATAATGCTTGAAAAGAATGTTCTATTCGAAGTTCAATTCAGATATTGGTTAATCGATAGCATTGCAGGGAAAGTAAATATAAATCTAATCCCACAAATTATTGAATTGCCCGGCGTTGTATTTGTAGAATTAGATGGTCTCTTACAAATACAAATGAATGACGTTAATGAAGTTCATGATGTGAATCTAGTGTGGCAAGAAACAGGATACACAGGAGCAGGTAGCGTAGTAGCAATTATTGACACAGGAATAGATAGTGACCACGTAGGTTTAGATGATATTGACGACTCAAATTATACTAATGACACAAAAGTAATTGCATTCTATGATGCAGTTAATTATCCCGAGTTAACAAATGGAACTGAAGTTAAAGCATACGATGATCAAGGACATGGTACACATTGTGCAGGAATAACTGCTGGAACTGGGGCGCCTGATTTCCAATACATAGGAGTTGCACCTAAGGCTCAATTAGTAGGAGTTAAAGTCCTAGATGAAGGAGGCTCAGGCTCATTTGCGACAGTTATGGCAGGTATGGAATGGACTGTTGAAAAAAGACATGTATTCAATATCCGCGCCGCTAGTATGAGCTTAGGAGGGCCGGGAGCCATTGAATGGACTTCTTCGGAAGAAGAATCGGTTAATCGAATGGGTAACGAAATGATGCGTGAAGGTATAGCACTATTCATTGCAGCAGGAAATAGTGCATTTAGTGCACAGATAGGAACCCCAGGTTCTGCTGAAGATGTAATCACTGTTGGTGCTCTCGATAAGAATACTGCCATAGCAGTTTACTCAAGTCAAGGACCGACTGAAGAAGGTAGAGTAAAGCCCAATATAGCATTTGTAGGAAGTAGTGTGATGGCACCTGATTTTAACACAGGAGATGGTTATACCAGTAAATCAGGGACAAGTATGGCAACACCTGGTGCTGCAGGATTAGCCGCATTAATGTATCAAGCAAATCCTGATTTATCACCATTCGATATAAGAAATATTATGCAAGAAACTGCAACTTACCGTAGATGTGATTATATGTTTGCAAATGAACCATGTGCTGAAGATAATATCCCTAAAAATAGACAGAATAACGTTTACGGACATGGCCATGTAAATTCAGTACCTTCAGTAATGGAAGCAGCCAACAAAGTTTATGAATTATCATTAACATTAAATGTCACTCTGGCTAGTGATTATGACACTGATAACAGAGTTATTCTCAATCAAGAAGATGGAGTTCTGTTTAATGTTGAAGGAGGAGCCTCCAGAGTTCAATGGCGAACATGGGACATGAGAGATAATTGGATGGATCTTGCAGGATTTGATGCAGATGACACTACATTTATAGTGACTCATTCTTTGCTTGTTGATAGATTACAATACCTCCCAAATAATACCGTAGAAGGTGAACAAGTATTACTAGTTAGAGCAATTACAAATGAAAAATCCTCTACTAATTTAGCAGTTGACATCAACATAATAGGGACAGAAAAAATAGACCCAGGGGATGAATTATCAAGTAATTCTTCTCTAATCATTGGAGTTTTAACAATATTAGTATTGCTCTTGTTGGCAGGATTAACAATTGTCACTATGAAACTTAAACAAATGGGGTTCTGGAATGAGGATGATCATGAAGAATTCATCACTTATGATAATTTAGTTGAAGAATATGATATTGAAGAACATGATGAAAGTAGTGATTAATTTGCGACCAGAGAATGCAATAATACTTGCAGCAGGTGCCAGTAAAAGATTAGGACAGCCCAAGGCATTAGTTGAGGTTAATGGTGAAACTTTAATTGAAATATTAATAAAAAGATTAAAGAATTTTAATCTAAATATCGTTATAGTTACTAGACCTGAATTAGAGGAACAAATGCGACATTTTGGTGAAAAAATCATCATTAATACAGAACCCGATAAAGGTAGAACGGGAAGTATACAATGTGGATTAAGAGAATTAAATGAGCAGAACTGTATGATTGTACCTGTAGATAGACCTGGGTTTTCAGATAAAACGATTGAACTATTATTAGAAGCAGGGACGACCTCTTGCCCAAGTAAAAACGGAAAAGGAGGACATCCTGTAGTACTCAATATGAAAGATTGTAAAAAAATCCTGTTGAGTCAAGCATCAACACCACTTAGAGATATTATTAATCCATTAAAGATAGAGGTAGATGATGATTTTTTACATCTAAATATAGATTTTCCAGAAGACATCAATAAACTTAGAGATATGAATATGAATTATAATTGACCCTGTTATTCAGAGTACACCTTACGAAATCAAGAAGAGTGAGACCTTTTCACAGGTTCATGTCTGTTCCAGTCCTGACCTGGTCATTATCTCAAGTGGAACTAGGACAAAGAGTTGCTATTGCCACTGTGATTTCGGCTAAAGGCAGTGTACCAGGGAAACCTGGTGCAAGACTAGCCATAACTTCAGATAACCAACACTTTGGCACTGTAGGAGGTGCAGGTTTAGAATTAAGGATTCAAAATAATCTCAAAAAATTATTAACTAAAGATCCTAAATTAAATCGTAAAGAAGGAGGGATAATTGAGACATTCCATTTATACAAGGATGCGAAGGGAAAAGAAGTAACAGCCCTTGACAGCCTATGTGGTGGTCAAGTTACAGTGAGTATGGAAGTGATAGAGCCGATGCCACATATATTGATTGCTGGAGGAGGGCATGTTGGGAGATGCGTCGCTCTTGTAGCTGACTCACTAGGTTGGAGTTATTCGATATTTGACGTAAGAGAAGAATATTCTAATCCAGAAAAATATCCATTTGCAGTAGATACTATCTCTATGGATGCAGATGAATTCCTCAATTCAGAGACTAACGAATCCATACAACGGTTCTCTGATATTTTACTATTGGGTCACGATTGGGCTATTGATCAAAAATTACTATTGGGAGTATTAAAACTCAGAGCGAATGGAATCAGACCGAGAATTGGAGCAATCGGTTCAACGTCGAAATGGAAGTCATTCAGGACTGCAGCAATTAGTGATGGGGTGGATGAAGAATGGTTCAATTCAGCCAGATGTCCTATAGGTATTGATATCTGTGCAGAAACACCAGAAGAAATAGGCTTAGCAGTATGTGCAGAAATATTACTACTTGAGAAAACAACATAGACACGGAGAACTGAAAAAGAAGTTATCTCTCGGTTGCATAATGAAACATCTATCTATAGCCCTTGTGTTGATAATGACACTAGCACCATTTAGTGGATGTTTAGCAAATGAAACTGCCAAAGAAGAAGTTATAGTCTCAGAAAATGACTTCCGTACATACTCTGTAGTGGCACCAGTGGATACTGGAATTAATGTATATCATGATCATTTCAGGACTAATGAAACATATCCTGAATGGTTATTAGATGGATTAGGAGTAACAATGATCTGTGATCTGACATTTGAAGGGACATGGCAAGAAAGATATGATGCAGATAAAGAATCATGCTGGGACACCATAAATTCAACTGATATTGTATATTTCCCTGGCACAAAAATCATTGGAACTACACCGGATGATGAAACAGACATACCAATTCTTGATGACCCCTCAGATGGACATGGTTCGGCAGTTACAGGTGCAGTGCTTGATGCGAATCCTGAAGCTATAATCTTCTTTGTAGAGGGTTTTAGTGATGAGGCAGTATTGGCCGCAGCAAATCAACCATTGGTTGACATAATAACGACAAGCTTTGGACCTATAGGATCAATTCCAGTCCCAGGGATTGAAGATGCTACCAAAATAGCAGTAGTAGAAGAAAAGAAAATACATACTGGCGCTGCTGATAATTCGCCATCTCCTGCTGTACAAGATTCTACTGCGGGACCACCATGGAGTATAGGAATCTCAGGGTATGCAGAAGAAGGGGATGATCAAAAAGAAACAATGAGTGGTTCATACCCAGATATCGCTGCAGATTGGACTCAAGTTTTACCTAATCACGATGATATTGATGGCTATCATGAAACTAGTGGAACCTCTTTTGCTACACCTAGAACTGCTGGACTTCTTTCTAAAATAATTCAGCATCTCAGAACTGAATCGGGAGACTTCTCATCAGGTGCTGATCCCGACATTAGAGGTGGTTACCTAGTTAATGGAGAAAATATGAATATATCTCAAGCAAACATAAGAGATGCACTAAATCTTTCTGCTTGGTATCCTTCTTTCAACACATGGGATCCACTGTCAGGAACAACGCCAGTTTCTCCTGTAGCTCCATGTACACAACTTGGTTGGGGAGTAGTTAATGAATCAAACGTAGAACCAATGATCAATCATCTAAATGGCATGACCACACAAGCAAATAGACCATCGGATGTAACTCTGTGTATGGAAACTAATCAAGAAATCAGAGAGTCATACTGGAACTAGGAATTATCGACGGATTCAATAAGAAGGTGGGACTGCACATAATATGCGTAAGGTTGTCCTCAAGTGGAAAACTAATTCTTTACGTGGATCAAAAGAAATATCACAGATACTTGAAATCTGCGATAAGATAGAAATTTTAGGTCATTTATCAATAAATGAGGATGGAGTTACGCAACTTGCTGAAATTAAATTAAAGGAAGGGAAAAAAATAGAACAATTTTCGGAATTAGAAAATTTTGAGATAGTCAGCGTACATGAAGAAAATGAAGATGGAGTATTAGCAAGTATATTTTGCACACATCCCCTCGCTATCACAGCAATTGAGTTATCAAATATTCACATTCAGCCACCTTATGGCATTTCTGAAAAAAAAGGTATGGAAATGAGAATTTCAGGATTATCTAATTCAGTTAGAAGATTTATTAGTCTAATTAGAATTGTATTACCTCCTGACAATATTTCCGTTCAATCATTCCAAAAAGAAAATAATGACAATGTTTGGGAAACGATTCTTACTGAAAGACAAGTTGAAATTTTATCTCATGCTATAAGGAAAGGGTTCTACAGCATGGATAGAAATATCACATTAAAACAACTTGCAGATGAGATGCAAATGGCGAGAAGTACTTATGGAGAACATATAAGGAGAGCTGAGGTTGAAATAATGAATAAGGTAATGAATGATTTGAACTAAGACTTAATGACTCAAACCGAACGCTCAAATGGAAACCCCGGGTGGTGAGGATGTTAGCATGAGTGTCATACGCCTACCAATGCTCCCAAGCTCTGAAAAAATACCTTGGAATGCGAGTATAAATGGTAAATCAATTTCTAAGCCAATTGAGAGTAATGCGATACTTCTTGATGTTCTAAGAGATCAAGTTGGAACTCTAGGTGTCAAAAGAGGATGTGATATGGGAACATGTGGTTGTTGTTCTGTATTAGTAGACGGAACACCTAAACTTTCTTGCTTAGTTTTGGCACAGGAAGTATCTGATTGTGAGATAACAACTGTCGAAGGTTTAGCTGACGGTCATCATCTTCATCCAATACAAGAAATGTTTGGAGAATATGGGGGAAGTCAATGTGGATTTTGTACACCTGGATTTTTAGTCGTTATTTCTGCGTTACTTGAAGAAAATCCATCACCTAATGATTCAGAAATAAAAAATGCAATTGAAGGAAATCTGTGCAGATGCACTGGTTATCAACAAATTGTTGATTCTGTCAGAGCAGCTAGTAAATTACTTAATTCTGGAAGTATCACAAATAATTCAACACAACCTAAGAGTAATCCTAACCCTGGATTTGACGAATGAGGAATTATAATGTCAAAAAAAGAAAAAAAAGAAATGGTTGGATATAGGCAACAACCGGGAAAAATCAACTTTTCCAGACCTGGTTCAGGAGGCAAGAGCCCATTTAGTGAACCAAGGGACGAAGAAATGATTCCTGAAAGTCAAGGTGGGAAAAAAGAACAACCTTGGGGTAGTCATCGACATGACGAATTGATTACTGGTAGAGTTGTGGGTAAATCAACATCACTTATAGATAGTAAGTGGAAAGTAACCGGTAGGGCGAAATATGGAGATGATATCAGATTACCAAATGAATTAATTGGAAAAATTGTTCGATCTCCACATCACTATGCTAGAGTTTTATCTATCGATTTATCTAAAGCACTTGAATTAAAGGGTGTGATATCTATAGCTACTGGGAATGATGCGACGAATAAATTTGGAGTTCTTCCTGTAACAAAAGATGAACATGCAATGGCGGTAGATAGAGTAAGGCATATTGGAGATCTCGTTGCATGCGTAGCTGCTGAAGATGAAGCAACGGCTTTAGAAGCAGTTCGGCTAATAGATGTTGAATATGAGATTCTTGAATCGATTCATGACATGAAAGATGGATTGAAAAATTCAGAAGAGCCAATTCATGATAGAGGTGAATACCACATTGGAGAGGCTAATGTTCAGAAAAGAGTATTTCAAGAATTTGGAAATATTGAATCAATGCAAGAAAACGCAATTGTTAGCCATAAAACGAATTGGTTTTTCAATGGGGTGAATCATGCGGCTACAGAGCCACATGCAGTAGTTGCGGATTGGGATCCATCAGGCAGATTAACATTGTATACTCCTCAACAAGTACCGCATTATGTACATAGGGCATTAGCAGATGTTCTAGAAATCCCTATGCATCAAATAAATGTTCATCGAACATTCGTAGGAGGCGGATTTGGAGGCAAGTCTGACCCATTCCCACATGAAATGTGTGCATCAATATTAGCACGAAAAGCAGGGCGACCTGTCAGAATTACATTTGATAGAGAAGAAGTATATTGGATAAATAGGGGAAGACACCCTTCCCATATTGAAATGAATTTACATGCAGATGAAGAAGGAAGACTTTGCGGAATTGAAACTGATGCATTAATTGATGGAGGAGCATTTGCATCTTTTGGACACGTAACAACATACTACAATGGTGTACTTCATACCGCACCTTATGAAATTGGAGCATTCCACTATACTGGAGCAAGAGTTTGGACAAATAAACCAGCCAGTGGAGCTATGAGAGGGCATGGAGCAGTAAATTCAAGATGTGCAGTAGAAGTTGGGATTGATGACTTATCAGAAAAACTACAAGTCGATCCAATCTCTTTCAGATTAGCCAACTTACTACCACCTAACTCTGCAACAATAACGGGTTTCAGAGTAACCAGCATCGGTATGAGAGAATGTCTTGAAAGAGTTATGAAAGAATCAGGCTGGAAAGATAAATTCAGGAAAATGCCATTAGGTCATGGGATAGGGATAGGATGTGGATTTTTCATCTCAGGAAGTGGTTTACCAATACATTGGGACCCAAATAAATTCCCTCACGCTACAGTTCATCTGAAAATAGATATGGATGGAGGAGTAACAGTACATACTGGTGCTGCTGATATTGGACAAGGGTCAGATACAGTTGTAGCTCAATCAGTGGCTGAAGTTCTCGGTCTACCTCTAGATATGATCCGAATAAAATCCAGAGAAACTGACACCTCGCCAGTGGACCTAGGGTCATATTCATCAAGAGTGACATTTATGAATGCTAATGCTGCTATTTCAGCGGCTATGAAGATAAGACAGGAGTTACTTGTTTCAACTTCAGAAATCACAGAGGCACCTATTGAAAAATTAGTATTTGGAGATCGAAGAATTTTCAGAAAAGATGATCCTGCAGTAGGTGTTTCATACCTAGAAGCATTACATAAAGCACAAGAGGAAAGAGGAGCATTAGTCGCCTCAGGAGCATATAGAACACCTCCAATGGGTAGGGCGCATAAAGGTGCAGCTGCTGGATTAGCACCTGCTTATTCATTTTCTGCTTATGTTGCAGAAGTCAAAGTCGATGTTGAAACAGGACAAACAAAAGTGGAGAAAGTGTGGGCAGCACATGATTGCGGAAAAGCATTGAATCCTCTAGCAGTAAAGGGGCAAATAATTGGTTCTTGCCATATGGGTATGGGACAAGTTCTTTCAGAAGAAATGAGATATGGAAGAAGTGGCAATCTCATGAATACTGATCTTCTTGATTATAAAATTCCAAGTATACATGAGATGCCAGAAGTCACTCCAATAATTGTTGAATCGAATGACCCAGAAGGGCCTTTTGGAGCAAAAGAAGCTGGAGAAGGTCCACTTCTACCAATATTACCTGCTGTTTGTAATGCTGTTTATGATGCAATAGGAGTTAGAACTGAAGAATTACCAATAACTCCCGATAGATTATACAAAAATATAGAGAAAAAATGTAGAAAACTAAAGATCGATGACCCACTAGATCTTCCATCGCCTAGATTAGAATTATCTGAACTACAAGAAAAACTTGAACAGCGGGCTGAAGAACATTCAATTAGAGATAAAGAGAGGAGATTAAAATCAGATATTGAACCATACCATAATGGAGCATTATTTGGAATGGACCCAACAATACCTCCAGATGAGGTTGATGAAAGTTGGAAGGTAACGGTGATTCCATCAGAAGAATATCTCGAAAATCCTAGATTAGCGGGAAGTGCATGGCTACACACTGAAAGAAGAAAGAGAGGTGAATGAAATGAAAATGCCGCCATTCAAACTTTATACTCCAACTACTTTGAAGGAAGCTTTAGAAATTGCAAAGAGTATGCAATCAAATGATGAAAATTTTGACTGGGTTGCTGGAGGAACTGATCTGCTACCCAATTACAAATGGCATTTAAATGCTAAAAAAAGTGTTATTTCTTTAGCTAAGATAGTTGAATTAACTAAACTTTCAAGCACTCATATTGGTGCCATGGTAAGGTTACAAGACTTAGCTGATTCTGAAGTAACTCATCCAGTTCTTGCTAAATCTGCCAATTCAATAGCCAGTATAATGATTAGACGCTCAGGGACAGTGGGTGGAAATATCTGCTTGGACACGAGATGTTATTGGTTAAATCAAACAGAAGATTGGAGAGAATCTATTGATTGGTGCCATAAATGTGATTGCGGAACTGGGGCTGATTGCAGAGTCATACCAAATCAGAATACCTTATGTGTAGCCACGTATCAAGCGGATTTAGCCCCAGTCTTGATGTGTATGGGAGCTAAAGTACACTTGATATCTACATCAGGAAAAAGAGATATGGCATTAAATGATTTCTTTGAACTTGATGGTATGACAAGGAATAAGTTACAAGAAGGAGAATTATTAACTCATATCAGCATTCCCGAAGAAATTTCAGAATGGTCTGGAGATTATCAGAAATTACGCCAACGTGAATCTTGGGATTTCCCAGAGGCAGGCGTTGCTGTACTTTGGAAAAAAGAAAATAATATTCTTAAAAAATTAAGAGTTGCTACGACAGGACTAGAATCAATACCAGGATATCATGAAGATTTATCATCACAGTTAGTAGAGAATTGGAATGGAAAAGAAAGTATCTCGATTCTTTCTGAAAATATAAGGAAGGCTGTCAAACCTGTACAAAATACATGGTATACTCCATCTTATAGAAGAAAGATGGTGAAGGTATTAACAAAGAGAGCCTGTAAGGGGTTATTAGGTGAGTAAGATGCAAAAAATCATATGTTTCTCTATTTTTACTATTTTATTCTTAAGTTCGACCGCACTTACTTATGCGCAACAACCAGAATTAGGAAATTGGGAACTAGGGATAAAATATATTGCAGACGATGAAAGTAATCCATTCATTATATCGGATAATGGTGAGAGATCAATTGAATTCTACGTACATAATACTGAAACTTTTGAGGTAGAAGTTAGTTTCACCTATGATTTACCATTTGAAGGAGATGCTGATGGCCCAGAAACTGAAAAGATTCAAGCAGGAGATAATGAATCATTCATACTTAACATCAAAAACATAGATGTTTTTGATTTTGATGCTAACTCATTAGGAGAGATGAAAATCACTGCAAGTTTAGTTTCGCGAGCGAGTATTGCAGTTTTAATACCTGAAAATCAAGAAGTCATTGCTGATCTTAAGATACCAGTAATACACTCTATCAGCATCGATATTACAGATCCAGCAGGACCAATGAATGCTGGCACTGATATGATATTGAGAATTAGTATAACTAATACTGGAAATATTAAAGATAAAGTGGGAGAGGTTGATTTATCAGATAATTGTCCATTATTGACATTAGATAATGGATTAGATAAGTTACTAGTAACTGATTTAGAGAAAGGCCAATCTACAAATGCAGACTTGAAAGTTACTGCATCAGAAAGTCATCCTAGGAAAAATTGCAAATTAGAAATAACAGTTTTCTCCAATGGGGCTATGAATTCAGGATCTTCTAGAATTTCCGAAGATGAAACATCAATTACAGTTGAACCACCATTAACTAAACCAGTAGATAATCAACAAGAACCTGACAATTCCGATGATATTTCAGAGGTAGTAGATTCAAATCTACCCGCTGCAGGATTGAATAGTTTTTTGTTATCTATATGCATTGCTCTATTCTATTCTAATAGGAATAAAAAAAGTGAAAAACATAATCAAAAATAGTGTACTAGTACAGTGTTTTTAATGCACTGAAACTGATTAAAACTAGTTATTGACCTGAACTAGTAGCAGCAACATATAACTATCATTCATTGGTGGGTTAAGATACTGTTCAGCGTTTGCTATGTTCTATATCTAAAAAAAGGTCGATTATTGTGGTAGAAGAAAATAAAGATGGTTGGGATTTTAACACAGTAGTGGTGGCTTCTATCGCTGTAACTGTGGTACTGCTACTATTAGCACCAATGATGATGGTAATTGGAAAAGATACTTCTTATTCAGCCTATGAAAAAAACAATTTAGCTCAATTAAGTGAAATGAGAGACGATATGACAGATCCTACCGGGCTACCGAATGGATACTTCATAGCAAATACAATGTCCACACCTATGCTTGTTAATGATTGGAGAGATCCTCATCGTACAATGTTAGTAATCGTATCACCCGAAAAACCAATTGATGAAACAGCTGCTGATGCTATTTATGATTTCGTTACAGAAAAAGGTGGTAAAGTAATAGTAGCAGCAGATAATACTAATGCAAATAGATTAGCATCTAAATTTGGAGTATCATATTTTGACTCACCACTATTAGACCAAAATCAGCACTGGCTGGAATATAATGAAGACGGAACTGTAAAAGATCCAGTATGGCAGAACGTCTGGAGCGTTGCATCCGTTGAAAATGATGTTAATGAAATGGAAGCTGGTGCAGCAAGAAAAGGTTGTTCAGATTTCCAGATATCTAATAACGACCCTAAATCGTGTAGAATACCAGTCATGTTCCGTTCACCAACAGGAATCAGATTTGAGGCAACTGCTGAGGATTCGATTGAGGAAAAATCAGATACTCAAAGAGAAGTAAATATTCTCGCTACTGCCTCCTCCTCTGCATTTATTGACATCCAAGGTGATGGAGATGCAAGTAATGCTGAAAATCCTGCTCCAGGAGATCTTTCTCTAATGATACGTATCGATTATCCTAATATTCAAGTTTATGATAAAGCGACAGGTAAAGGATTTAGTGACTTAGAAGAAATTAGTGTCACAGGAAGTATAGTATTCGTATCTGATGATGAAGCATTTTCGAATAGGTTATGGGATTTAGATACAGCTAAAGGGACGCAAATGAGAAGTTCTTGTGAAGGGATAGTTGAATCGAAATGCTGGATGAATGAGATTAATGACAATAATAACTGGAATGGGAATAGTGTATATTTCCAAATGTTAATACACTCAATGATGGAATTTGATAATACGCAACTTTCTAGCCAGATAAGACAGGATACAGGTAACTTCCAAATTGTTTTCGATGAGAGTAGACATGCGACAGGAGTTATCTCAGCACCATTTGTGGCTACTATGTCAACAGTAGTGTTGCTTACATCTAATACATTCCTTAAGTGGCTCGTAGTCTTGAATGTAGGTTTGCTACTACTTGTTTCAATGATGGTAATACCAGAGAAGGAAAATTGGAGACATGTCTTCGACCTAACTAAATTCAATCAAAGACCTAACAAACTTGATTCAAGCACGTATAAATTAAGAGTGAAACAGTCATTATTTACTAAAGTTAGAGTGCATCATGACCTGACTCGAGACCAAATGGCTTCAAAACCACCTGCAGAAGTCCAAGCAATGATAGGCGACCCTAGGCTAGTAGAACTAGCTTACAGCCAAACACGTACATACTCACCCCAAGAACTTAGGCAACTCATGGTAGCCATTAGGAAATGGGGTAAGGTAAATTAGAAATTGGAGAGATGAAATATGAATGCAACACCACCAGCAGAAAAACCAGAAGCACCGCAAGCAGACGCGGTTAGCCAGGGTTATGCAAAGAAAGCCGAAACCGTTCGTGGATCTAAGAAGATGAGTGACAGACTTGAAGCTGTAGGAGCAATCGGTGAAGCGATTAGCCTAGAGGTTCAGAAAGTTATTATCGGAAAAGCGCACGTAATTGACAATGTTATGGTTAACATTTTAGCGAATGGTAACCTTCTATTCGAAGATTACCCCGGACTTGCAAAAACCCTGATGACCAACACTTTCGCTGACGCACTTGGATGTGATTTCAAGCGTGTACAGTTTACGCCAGATTTGCTACCAGCAGATATTACTGGTACAAACATATACGATGCAAAGAAAGGAGAATTTAGTTTCAAACCAGGACCTATCTTCTGTAACCTTCTCTTATCTGATGAGATTAACAGAGCTCCGCCGAAAACACAAGCGGCTTTGCTTGAAGCTATGCAAGAAAAGCAAGTCACTATTGGTGTAATAACACATAAGTTACCTTCACCGTTCTTGACAATGGCTACTCAAAACCCTGTAGAACAAGAAGGAACTTATCCACTACCTGAAGCTCAACTAGATCGATTCATGTTCAAAATGTCAGTAGGTTACCCAGATAGAGCTGATGAAGATGAGATTCTAAGAAGAAGAATTGAGAGAAAGAAAGATGCTGTAGAAGTTGATGTAATTACTGATCCTGCAAGAGTTGTTGCAATGCAACAAGCTATTGAAGATGTATACGTAGATCCTGCAGTAAGAATGTACATGGTTGAGATTGTCTCTAGAACAAGAGAAGACCCTCGTGTATTAGTCGGTTCATCCCCTCGAGGATCTCAAGCATTACTGAAAACAAGTCGAGCAGCAGCAGCAATGCGTGGAAGAGATTTCGTAACTCCTGATGATGTCAAGTCAGTTGCTACATTAGCAGTAGCACATAGATTGATTCTGAAGCCAGAACACCAGATAAAGGGCCTTGAGACAGACCAAGTAGTTTCAGATATCCTTAGGCAAGTTCCAGTACCAACTGTCTGATTTCAGAAAACTGATGAAAGGAGGTTTGCTTATGGCATGGAGTAGAAAATCAGCGATGTTTGCTTCGCTGGCGGTAGCTCTATATCTTCTAGGCTTAGTTTTACGTAATCAGCAGTTAGTAACTGTGGCAGTAGTTCTTCTTTCATTCCTTACATGGGCTGCATTTAGAACTACGAATGCAGATGTATCATCATCTGGAAGAAGAATGGATGATGATAGCGATACTGGCGGTATAGCATTACAAAATCTCGTAGCACTGAGAAGACTGTCTTCCGCACGTGTTTTCGAAGATGGAGAAATCGATGTATCTATAAGAATTCAGAACAAATCAAATCTTTCCAAAGTCTTGGAAGTTAGAGATCGAGTTCCTGAAGTAATGAGAATAAAGAAAGGAGCAAATTACGTATTAATGGAATTAGGGCCTCAAAGAGAAACCGAAATCGCTTATACAATTGAAGCACCATTACGAGGTTTCTATACAATAGGTCCAGTTTGTATTAGAATACAAGATACATTTGGATTATTCCATAATGAAAGAGAAATTCATCTTTATGATGATTTCCTAGTATTCCCTAAGATGGAAGATATTAAAGACGCATTAATCAAAAGTCGGGTACCTAAGATATTCACAGGTGCAGTAAATATAAGGAATCCTGGTGAGGGATCAAATTTCTATAATCTAAGAGAATATGTGCCAGGAGATGCAATGAAGAAAGTAAACTGGAAAGCTACTGCTCGTTCAGGCGGTAAATTGATGGTTAATGAGTTCGAAAGAGATGCTGTAAGTGATATTATCTTACTAGTAGATAGTAGATCAGTATCTGAAACAGGGCCAGTAAGTAGAAACTCATTAGTATATAGTACTAGAGCAGCGGCGAGTTTAGCACAATATTTCCTTTCAAGAAGAGATTCAGTAGGGTTAGTTGTCTATGGAGATGAAATTGTATCAGTAGATAGAGATACAGGGAAAAAGCAACTATATGTAATTCTAACAAAGTTAGCAGGGGCTATGGCTAAAGGAAATACACCTTTGAAAGTGGTAACAAATAGAATTATGCCACATATTAACAGAGGAAGTCCAATTATTATCCTAAGCCCCCTAGAAGATGACCCCACTATAATTGATGCAGTTAGAGATTTTAGATCTCGTAACTTCGATGTCACAATACTTTCACCTAGCAGTTTAGAATTTGAGTTTGATGCAAGAAGACTAGACAGAACAGGGTATGAATTACTGAAAACAGAAAGAGATATTCTAATGAGTGAATTAAGAGGACTTGGAGCTAATGTCATGGATTGGGAACCAGATATGCTATTGAATACAGCTTTATCAGGTGCAAGAGGATTTTGAGGAGGAGATTTATTTGGTAGAAAAGAAATCAGATACTGCTCATTTGTATGATGGTAAAACAATCAGATCATCTGCACCTAGTAGAAAAAAAGCAGCAGGTAGAATGAAAGGAAGTTCTGAAATCCCTAAGGACGCTATTCCTGAAGTTCACGTCCCATCTATGATCGAATCATTATTTGGTGGTCCAATTGTTTCCAAAACTAAATTCCTACCACCTGACAGAGTAGTTCAAACATTACAAATGTCAGCAGCAATTATTCTAACTCTTTTATCTATCGTGACATTTACCGTGACACCAGTATCTGGAACTGCATGGTTTTGGTTAAGCGATGTAATAAATCAACCATCGATTGGAGCATTTTTCCATATATTACTGATAGCGATGGGATTCATCGGAGGAATGTATGGGATCTTTCAAAGAGAACAACGTGCAATTTTGATTTCTTATATAATTTTAATTTTAGTTACAATTAGATTCGCAGGTAGTAAAGTTGAATTCGGTATAGACTTACTTCCGGATGGGGAAATTGCTCAAAAACTACTATTAATTTCTTATGCACTCTTCCTTGTAATGTATATTGAGCTAACAAGTGGAATAATAAGATTTTCAATGCTTGATAAATCTATCAGAACTGGTGAAGTTTATGTCATGAATGTTAAAAAAATTACTTCCCAATATTATAGGTCATTAATGATCACACCATTAGTAGCGGGTTTAGTTGCATTAATTACTCTAATGATTAATTTAATTATACCATTTATAGTTGGATTACTCGGTAATGAATCGACTGCTAAAAGACTTGAAGAAAGTGTAGAATTAACATCTGTTTACGGAGTCGCTTTAGGAACTGCAGTTGTATTTATGATTGTAGCATCTGCATTTGCAGTTAACTTACCTGTGAGATTAGCACAAATGCGAGAAAATAGAGGCAAATGATAAGATATTATCCAATATATCCGCCGATTATACCTAAATCAGAAATAACTAGTATAGCAACTGCCTCAACAACAGGAACTGCTCTGGGGCCTAATACTGGGTCATGCCTGCCATGAACCTTGAGTGGTCTTTGTTCACCACTTGGTAGATGTAATGTTGATTGTTCTCTAGCAAGGCTACTTGGGGGTTTGAAATGAACTACTACTCTGATGCTAGCACTGGTAGATCTACCACCTAGAGAACCATCTGCATCACCTAATTCTGAGCCTTCCAATACTGGAGTACCATTTTCTAAAGTCCAAGCGTCATTATTTTCTGAACCCCTCATCTTGGAGGTTTCAAAACCATGAGAAAATTCTACAGCTCGAGCTCCTGGTATCGCCATCAAGCCTCTGGCTAGTGCTGGTTCAATTCCATTAAACCATGGTTCACCAACTCCTATTGGTAGTCCTTCAATTAACAATTCAACAGATGAACCTATTGAATCAAGTTCTTTCCGTATATTATTTAATAATTCAGACATTCTAATTACGGCATTAGGATCTCTACAATTCAGACGAGCCATGTCAGTTCCTTCCTCTAATTTAGTAAATCTATCTAATTTGAATAAAGGCTCAGAATAGATTTCTCCAACACTTGCTAAGTGAGCAGAACAAGACCAACCGACTGAGTCTAATAAAGAACGAGCCTGACTACCTGCAGCTACAAGACCAAAAGTAAGCCTAGCAGATTGTGAACCTCCTCCTCTAAGGTCGCTTACTCCATCTGAACGTATATGCTCAACCATATCTGCATGACCAGGTCGAGGCTGATCTGGAAGGAATGAATAATCTTTTGAGCGTACATCAGAGTTATGGGTGAGTAAAAGTATTGGCCATCCAGTAGCAATACCTTCATTCACTCCTGACATTATCTCACATTCATCAAGCTCAGCTCTAGATGAAAGACCCTTTCTACCTGGTTTCCGTCTATCAATAAAATCTAATAATGCTTCTGTATTAATTGGAGTGCCAGCAGGTAATCCTTCTAATAATGCACCTACACAACGACCATGACTTTCTCCAAAAAGAGTTACTCGAAGACGTTCCCCTAATTTCATACCCATTATATCAACTCAATTAGATTATCATTTGAAAATTTACTCTCAATTATTTCATAATTAGTCCTACTAAGAACCTCTTTAATTGATTTGGAATCCTGAACAAAACACACGACGCATATTGCAGGGCCTGAACCGGTTATTGCAGCAGAAACTGCACCATTTGCTATTGCATTATTACAGATGCGTAGAGCCTCATCGTCACCAGTAGCTGCGGCTACTGCCATTCCATTTGCTGACATTGCATGAAAAATTGAACCAGAAGATAAGGAACTTAAAGCACGATTAAAGATAGTAGATTGATCTTTGAAAGTTTGAATATCAATATTATTAGAACGTCGCCCTCTAAGCATTATAAATACAGAAAAATCCTCTTCCATTTCTCCTTCCAAAAGGATTGATTCATCAGCAGATACATATGGGTCTACTAATTTCCATCCTGAAGAAATAGATGCCCATGTATCATCCATACTGCCAGAGATAGTACACTCTGCATGACGTTGAGAAGATACTGCTAAATCAACTATCTCGAAATCATTTAATCCTGCCCAAGTAGCATTATTTAGAGCCTTTAACGCAGCACAAGAAAGTGCAGAACTTGATTTAAGTCCTTGACCAATTGGTATATTTGAAGATATAATCCATCCAAACTCATCAGGTAAAGGTAGTCCTTGTTGTGTCCAAATAATCTCTATTGATTCTAATAATGAGTGATGATCTTCAGTTACCTCTTGAGCTTCAGAAACTAATTGCACTGTAGTTTGTAAATTAATTCCAAGTGAACAACCTTTACCTAATCCTAATGCATGCAGTATTGAAATAGCAGCATTTGCTTCTGATTCAGCAAGGATATTCATTTTTCAATCATCTCCCCGTCAAGAGCATTCCCTATATGCCTCATTTGATTATTATTACGAACAATAATCTCATCATCAACTTTAATATCTGTCACCGAGATTATTTCTCCAAATTTATTAATAAGTCTGACTGTCTCAGCTTGTTGTAACATTATTTGCCCCTTGAAATTAGATTTTGATTCAAAACGAATTATAAGAAATGGTCTTTTTTCGATTTTAAGGCGACCAATTATACACGTTCTTCTATGACCTAAATTAGAAAATATTGCTACTTCATCACCAGCCGATAATTCTGAAAGATAACGAGTTGAATCATCAGCCATCAAAACATATGAGTGAACTGATCCTGCATTAACTCTGAATGGTCTGGAAGGAACATATTCTGATTCAATGGTTTCCCCATGAACTAAAGCAAGAGAAAATGAAGTTGAACCAATAACCATACCTTCACCTACATCTAATCTTTCAATTAAATCGATACAGACCCTTTCTCCAATACCACTAGATTCAATGGAAACTACTCTCGCAGAAGATAATTCAACAATTGGATCAGAGGTTATTCTTATTGGAATTTTAGATATGATTAATTCAGCTTCATCCCATATCCCATCATCATGTGAAGGTAAAACTAGGGCATCAACGCCGTGCTCAAGTGCAAAAGCAGCACCATTAATATCTACAGTTTTATTTATTGCAACTGCAATTTTAGTACCACTACCAGTTGAATTCGAAATTAGATTTTCTAGAGGTATCATTTTCCAATCAGAGCATCTAACAAGAATCCAAGGAATCATTCCAATCAGAGAAATCGCTTCTTTTTGAGATGCGGAATCATCAAGATTTATTTCAATAACATCTGGAGCAGAACCATTCCATAATCTAGAACAAGAAGCCCGTGATGATTCACTATGATTTGAATCTTGCCAGAGTTCCAAATACTCACCTCTCAAGTAATTTTGAAGCAGTAGTAGCAGTTACACCGTCATGAACAACTGCTCTTAGTGCACGAATACAAGATTCAGGATCATTAGCACCGAATACTTGACGACCGATACAAACACCTGACCCTCCTGACACCATTGCTAATTCTACGACATGTAGTAACTCTTGGAAAGATATCCCTCTTGGTCCACCTGAAATAAAAACCGGTATAGGGACTGCTTGACAAACTAATTTGAATGATTCAACATCACCGGTCCAAGGTACTTTAACAACATCACAACCTAATTCCCAAGCCACCCTGGCAGCGTGTGAAACACCTTTTGTAATATCATCTTTAGCAATTTTAAGATGAGGTCCTCGAGGATAAATCATACCGAGCGTAGGAAGACCTAATGCCATAGCTTCACTAGTCAACATACCCATGTCTTCGATCATCTCAGGTTCGTTCTCATCACCGAGATTAATTTGTGCTGAAACTGCAATAGCACCTCTTACAAGACACTCTTCAGCATTAGCAACCCGTACCTTATACTGGTCTCTAGGACCAGCATTAACAGTAGATACAGATACATGACAAATGAAATTACCCCAACCAGTATGATCAACATAATGACTCAAAGCGCCTTTCTGTAGAATAATAGCATCAGCACCCCCAGATATACAAGAAGATACGACTTTATCCATTTGTTCAAGACCCTTTTCTGGATAACCGGAAATGCCATGATCCATAGGGACCCAAACACCTTTTCCACCAGGAAGAATTTTCGCGAGACGATCGACAAGCCCTTCTCCCATGAATTAGCGCCTACTGTATCACTCTTGAAATGTATCGTATGAAAATAATAGACAATTCATAAGATATAATTGAAAATTAAAGGTTTAAATCAATAATTAATGGAGCATGATCTGAAACTACAAGACCACCCTCTCTCAATACATTTGCAGATTTGAATATCTTTAATGCCGCTTCATTTGCAAGTGCATAGTCAATTCTCCAGCCTCTATTTAGGACTCTAGCTTGCCCTCTATTTGACCACCAAGAATAGGGCCCCTTGACATCACCAACTTCAATTCTGAGTAAATCGTGCCAACCAGTAGATAATAATCTAGTAAACCATTCACGCTCATGAAGAAGGAATCCAGAAGTATTCTTATTACCTGAAGGATTCCAAATATCATTTTCAGTATGTGCAATATTAAGATCTCCACACAAAAGTACTGGTTCATCAATATCTATAAATTTGTTAGCCCAGATAAGCAAATCTTCTAACCATTTATCTTTGAATCTCTGCCTCTCGATATTAGCTCCACCATTTGGAAGATATATGTTAATACAATGTAGAATACCATGTTTAGTGTAAAGAACTCTACCTTCAGAATCATCTATATCGACATCAGTTGAAATTCCACGTCCTTCTTCCGACATCTCAACTCTAGACCAAGTCGATACCCCAGAATATCCCTTCTTCTCAGCAGGATGCCAAATTACATCATGGTTATCAGCAGGTTTCCAATTATCTGGCATTTGCTCAGGTAAAGCCCTGACTTCTTGGAATAGCCAAACATCAGCATCAATTTTATCTATAAAATTATCAAGTCCTTTTCGATGAGCTGCTCTTAATCCATTTAAATTCCAAGTTACAATACGCATATTACACCTTCATTATGATAAGTCTTTTACTTTCTCAACCAAATTCATGTTTCTAAGTCTAAAAATACCTATTGGAACCATAGCTATTGAAATTAATAAAACAATAATCATTAGTTGTATAGCAATACTTGGTACAAAAACTACTGGAAAGTAAAATTGCCAACTGGAAAAAGATGAGGCGAGACTAATTGCTCCTCCGAATGCAAAAAGTATGCCGATTATTCCACCGATTATTCCTATTAGTATACTCTCAAAGAGAAGCATAGTTCCAAGACTCGAAGTAGAAGCACCTAATACTCTCAATGTAGCAAGTTCGAAGTCTCTCTCTGCAAGATTCATGATCATTGTATTGAACATTACAGCTAAGGTGAAAAGAATACCTAATCCCGTTATTGCACCAAGGACCTGAGTTTGCTGTTCTAGCAAATCTTCGATTCCGCGTAGTAGAGATTCTCTTTCTTGGATACCATTAGAGATTTCACCAAGGCCCTCATCTATTTGTATATCTGCTGGTAAATCTAGGTATACTGATGTGGCATTAATTCCTATAACATTAGCTAAATCTGATTGTAAAAAGAATATCGTACGAGATATTTCTCCTCTAGCTGAACCTACTACCTCAACTTCTATTTCTGAATCTCCAACTAAAATTAAATATCGCTGATTTATTGACCAACCACTCATTTCTAAAGACCCTTCATCCATAATCACTTGGAGAACTGAACTATCGGGAATTGGTATTTCCCCATCAATTAGTTCTACATTACGCATTGATTCCGAATCAGAATAACTATTTAGACCCACGAGAGTAATACTTCTTTGCATACCTGAAGAGTCGACTATAGTCCCAATCGGAGCCTCAATGATAATTTCATAAAAAGCGCCATTTTCATCTGCCCAATCAATTACTGAAGATTCTCCATCTGATTGGATGTATACTTGAACATCCCAAGACTGTCCGTCTCGTAATCCCCCAACTATTGTATCTTGAAGACTAACGGTCATCATTTGAATGGAACCTACAAGCATCAACGAAATTCCAACTGCTAGAAATGTCATAATTAATCTGGCGGGTTTCCTAAGGCTCGAACGGATTGATAAACCTAGAAGAGAAGGGAGCCAACTAGTAAGTGAACGTAAACGGTTTGAACCAACTCGAATTTCCGAGTTTCCTCCAAGAATCTCTAGTGGATCAATGCGTGTCGCTTTCCATGCCGGAAAAACCCCTGAAATAAAGACAATAATCATTGTTAAACTAATAATCGAGATATATAGTTCCAATGGTATTGATCTCTCAATAATTGGTATTCCGACTATTCCTTCATAGAAATCTAGCATACCATTCACCCCATAAGGGCCTGCGAGTGCACCTAGTAGACTGCCTACAAAACCTATTCCAATAGGTGCAATTAGATATCCAGTCATTATCGATTTACGTGGTATTCCAAGTGTCCTTAATATTGCAATCTCACGAGTTTGACTCTGGACCAATCTCTGTAAACTAAGCGCGATTGTTATAGCAGCTATAAATTGAATTAAGATTGTGAATGGTGCTGTCATTTTTTTAACACCTTCAAGATCTTGCCTCATTATTTCTACAGACTCTACCTGCCCACGATCACGTATTCTTCCATCCAATCCGCTCTCATCCATAGATTCAATCAATGAAGATTTAGCAATATCTAATTCATCACCCTCATATTTTTCAGTATTTGGAAGATCGAATGAGGGAGTACCCTCGATATCAAACATTATTGTATTTGCAGAACCAAGAGATTCTCCGGTCAACCTTTGCATACCAAGATGTGATAAATAACCAGTGACATACTGACCTGATTCAGGAGGGAAAATAGAACCCTCGGGTGCCATATAGATGTGTAATGGATGATAAGCAAAACCTACAACAGTGAAGTTCATACTTCCATTTCCGACCCCTATTAGGATGGTATCATCTAATTCTAAAGATAATGCCTCTTTGACGTGGGCGTCAATTACTATTTCATCAGCATTCGATGCAGGATAGCCTTCCGAATGACCTTCTGGGAACCATAATCTATCAATCTCATCATCAGGAGATATTCCATGCCATACAGAATTAATAATATTCTCTTCAGAATTATCACCAATATGGAACATTGCTCCGTTAATTACCATCCTTCCCTCACAGGAATCTAGAATAGGATATTCAGTAGGCCATGTAGATTCTACCTCAACGCATAGTGATCGAACTTGATCTTTTGACCATACTGTAGTTTTGTTATCTATCCACAAATCAGCAAGATTTGCCCCCGTATCAGAATCTTCGTATACAGAATCATACATAGGCTCTAGGTTAGCTGAATATCCACCAAAAGTAATTCCTGCAAAAACACCAACAAATATCATCCCAATGACGGCTCCTAGTCGTAACTTTGCCCCAAATAAACTCCTTGAGAGTCTTTTTGTAAGGAGATTGATTGGTAATTTATCAATAAGAAAGGTAAATATCAGTCCAATAATAAAAAAAATTCGTAGAATATTATCACCTTTTCTATAATTCAGGATTGACTAGCTCATCCGATATTATCTGGCCACTATCAATCCTAATGACTCTGGTAGCGTACTTAACAAGAGACTCATCATGTGTGACAAATATTGCAGTGATTCCCTCATTTTTACAAGCTTCAACTAAGACCCGCATGACTTTATCAGAAGTTTCTGTATCAAGATTACCAGTCAATTCATCCCCTAAAAGAAGGGTTGGTTTCTTTGCAATACTGCGAGCTATCGCTACTCGCTGCTGCTGACCTCCACTGATTTCTCCAGGAAATCGATCTTTTTCAGATTCGAGACCCACCAATCTAAGTAACTGCTCCGCTCGTTTAGAATCTCTTTTCCCAGCTAATTCTTGTATTAATAATATATTTTCCATTACAGTTAAATCTTGAAGAAGATTGAAGAATTGAAACACATATCCTATATTCTCTCTTCTAAATGATGTCATTTTTTCAGAGTGATTACGAGGGACTTCGTTTCCTTTAAACATGTATTCCCCATTGGTTGGACTGTCGAGAGCCGACAAACAATTCAGAAGTGTTGTTTTTCCAGAACCAGAGGGACCGAGCAGAATAACTCGCTCACCTTCATGAATTTTAATATCAATTCCATCGAGTGCTTTAACTACACCAGCGGGTGTTTCATAATATCTTTCTAGATTAACCATTTCAAATAGCTTATTCATGTTCTCAACTCATAATCAATAATTACTAGCATTTGCAAAGAAGTTCATTGATTCTCTAAATAACTCCTCTCGGCGTCGCCTTTTATTTCTTCTTAGATGAAGAAATGTAAAAATAAATGCTAAAATAATTAAGAACGGAATGAAAGTCTGAGCATGATATCTCTCCATGAATTCTATTATGCCTCTTGCGGTATATGCCCAAGTAATTGAAGCCGCTGAGCCACCTATAAGGCATGCTAATAACACTCTACGAAAACGCATTCTAGCAACTAATCCCAACATTGCTCCAACTAAAACACCACTAGCCATAAATGGTATCCAAACAAATACAATTAATGCCCAAAAACCATATTTATCGATTTTTGACCTATTAGAATGTGCTACATATTCTACTGATGAAAGAATATCTCCCATGAATGGATTTTGCAATAATGCTCCAGTGATACCGCCTTGTTTGGCTACCATAGCTTCACCAACTAAGTCATCTTTTTCAGAACTCCTAACTAATGTGGTAAGGCTATCATATGTATTCTGCGCTTGTTCAACTCTTCCAGCTACTGCTCTATCTGAAAGAGTTGCTTTCTCATTTCTTGCACTAATTATTAATTCTCTAGAACCTAATGAATGATTTATTTTTTCACTAATATATTGAATTAAATCCTCTTGCATATCTATATATGATTTACGATAAAAGAAATATGAGAACCTCATAATTGGTGTATAAATCACCCTAATCAATACAGATTCTTCATCAACAATTATAGCAGTACCATAATCTATAAGATTATGTTTTTTGAACCATTTATTCAATAATTGAGTCACTTCTTCATCTAATTTACCATTAGCACCAAGACCTGTGAAAAATGCACTATAGTCTTCCGATAGAACACTTCGCTCTGAGCCAATAATTGAAAAATCACTAGAAAGTATAAGTTCATTATTCAGATTACCAATAATGCCATCAAGAGATATTGATTTAATTTGTAAAGGTCTCATTTCACCAAATATTGAGAATTCTTCTAGTAAATCTTTAGTGAAACCCGCACGAATATCAGTTGCCTCTCCAATCGTTTTACTAGTTGTCTCATAAGGAATTATAATATCGACCGATATGGCCCTTTCTTGCATCTTCAAATCTTCAAATTTTATTAATACTCTTTGATCTTTCTCAGATTTCTTGAGAGTTCTTTCGATTAGTCTATGAAGCTGTTTTTTAGTTAATAAATCATCAATATCCCTATGATACATTCGGTGCATCAATGGGTACTGTACACATAAAAAGAATATCGACATTCCAAGTGAAATAATAGCCATCCACCAAGCTGGAACTTGTGCACTACCTCCTGTAAGCATGGCAGTCTCTCGTCCTCCTGCCCATTCCAACGCCATCAAAGCCCATCCCCAATAACCTAATTCAGCCATAGTTAAACAAACTCTTGGTTCTGGATCAAAAATCTCAACTTCTTTTCTCATGTCAGAAGAAAATACTCCACCGGCTGAGTGAGTTGTGACTTCAACATCAAGTATCTTCGTACTACCACTAATTCTGAGTTGCTCAGAAACTTGAGAAAAGGTCGTAGAATTAGTAACAAATAATTCTGAAGCATTATTACTTTGGTATAAACTAACAATTAACAAATAATTACCATCACCTATATTTTCGCCTAGTTCGAATAAAAGTTCAACATCTCCGATACCACTTTTATAGTGACCGTCATCAACATTTGAATAATTTAAATGAACTAATTCTACAACCAATACGGAGGCATTATTCAGTACAGCATTCTTAGAATTCACATTAAATTCATCATGATTAGAGATATAAATATCGAAAGAAATCGCACCCCCATTATCTACACATTCACCGCCTGTATCGAGAGGTGTTTTAGATAGAGTTTCATCTAAAAAGATTGAATCTTCTGCAAATACTCCTGATGAAAGGAGTGTCACTCCTCCAAAAAATACAATCCCAGCAATTAAACCAAAAATTAAAACAACATCATCAAATGTTTTAGGGAACCTTTTATCGGTATCTGTCCTTCGAGATTTTATTCTATCAAGTTCTCTATCGAGGCTATTTTTTTCATTGGAAATACCAATTCCAGCTGGCTCATTTATCCCATCTAATGAACCCTCCTCGGCTGCCATAATACTTGACGGAGGTGGGGGGGACATTAACTCAGTGGTATAGATTTATCATATCTAAAAACAATATTAATGAGAGTAATGAAAAAAGTGGTGCAGGGGACAGGATTTGAACCTGCGAAGCACTACGCACTGGGACCTAAACCCAGCCCCTTTGACCACTCGGGTACCCCTGCTTGTTTCTGCCGGAGAGCATTAGAGTCAAGAATGCAACGGATAGCCTCTCCTCAGACCCAAGGGTCTTAACCGGGAGGTAAAGCGACCGAAATAGAGTGGTACTATGGCTCGTATAGGTATTATCGGTTTAGGCAATTGGGGAACAGCACTTGCAAAAGTATGGTGTGATGATGGACACAATGTCATGGGTTGGACAATAGAGCATGAAGTTTACGAGTCAATAATGACTGAGAATATCAATAAGAAGTACTTACCACATACTGTGATTCCAGATTTACAAGCAACAATGCAAATAGAAGATATAATTACTGAATGTGAGATAATTGTTTTAGCACTACCAAGTGGAATAATACTAGATGTCGTAAATGACATCATCCCTATTCTTCGCCCATCACATGTTTTAATCGATTTAGCTAAAGGATTGGCTCCAGAAGAAGAAGGGGGATCTGGAATTATTTCAGAAGTAATAATTAGGAGATTGAAGGAGGCGAAAAAAGCAAATCCATTAGTTGTTATGACTGGCCCTACTATCGCTCCAGAAGTTGCAAGAGGTGTAATGACTACAGCATTGGTTGCATGTCACGATAGGTCAGTAGCAGAAAGAATCGCTGGAAGATTATCAACAAAAACTCTTATCCTAACTCCTGCGGATGATCCAGAAGGAGCAGAATTATGGGGTGCATTCAAGAATACCGTAGCACTTGCTTGTGGATTAGTTGATGGACTAAGGAGTAGTATTGGTGGAGATAATCTGAAAGCTGCATTAGTACTAGCAGGATTCAGTGAAGGAATACGTCTCCTTGGCGCTATGGGGGCTGAACCTAGAACTGCTTTTGGACCCGCAGGATTGGGCGATTTATATGTAACCGCAACTAGTCCGAGAAGTCGTAATAGAACTCTGGGAGAGATGCTTGGTTACGGCAAATCTTTAGAACAGGCATTGGAAGAAATGCATATGGTAGCAGAAGGTGTAAGAGCTACTAGAATGTTCGTAAAAATTGCACCAAGACTGGGAATTAAGATACCTTTCTTAACTGCTTTAAGTAAACTATTAGATAGTGAAATACCTGTGGAAGAAGCTGTAAGAGAAATGGTAGCCTCATATGAGCATTAATATGTAATAAATCCAAGAGGATGAAAATATGGTTGTAAACGAACTCACAGAATTAGAAGCAAGAGTTTTAAAATGGATATCTCAATCAGATTTTGAAGAAATACCATGGTCAACAAAGAGAGCTGCTGATGCATTCAAAGTTGAAGAAAAAGATATTTATGAGGCCTTGGCTGCTATTACTTCAAAGACTAAAGACAATATTCAGATATATTATGAGGATGGAGAAATTCGCATAGTTGCTGATGACATCTGATTATTTTTTAATCATACTAGACGGTAAAAATACACTCAACCATGAAGGTCTAGATATTTCGACTTCGTCAGTAAAGAATGAGCGTGCACGTATAGATATTAAGTCAATTATTAAGACTACTATAAAGATAATAATTAGATAAGCAATTACCTTATCATATTGTAAAAATTTAAGATAGAGATTAATATAATATCCAATACCTCCTGCTCCCACAATTCCAATCACAGTACCATGTCTAAAATTATACTCAAACATAAAAATAGCCTGAGAAATCAGATCATTTGCAGACTCAGGAATAACTACATAAAATGCAGTTTCAAATTTTGTAAGTCCCATTGCTTCAGAAGCCTCTAATGGAGTTTTAGTCATTCCTTCTATCGCTTCATATTGAAGTTTACCCAGGTAACCAACAGTATAAACAGTCATGGCAAGGACACCCGCTAAAGGACCAAAACCAACCAAGATTACAAAGAATATCGCCCAAATAATACTAGGGAGACTTCTAGATGCTGCTAATATAAATCTAGATGTATATGACATCCATGATGAATTAAGATTACGAGCAGCAAGAAGAGAGATAGGTAATGATAAAATCATCCCAAAAACTGTAGAAACAAATGCAATCTTAATTGTTTCAATCATACCTTTCCAAGCAGTTGAACATGTAAAGTCTAGGAATGTAGGATATACAGTACATACAGGATAAGCTTGTGGTTCTAGTACACTCCAGTCAGGAGGCCATAAAGATTCATGAATAAATGTAGATAAATTATCAAGACTACCGGACAATCGACCCCAATCATTAATCATTCCATCAAATACATATATTGAAAAAATTAAAATTAGAGATATGGAAATCAATATAGAATATTGTCTTAGGAATGATTCTATTCTATTCATATCTTAACCTCCATTGCTGTTGGTTCAGTGATGAATGGATTAACACGACCATCATCGATTACTAACAAGCGATCTGCCATTAATTTTGCACGGGTTATATCATGTTCGACAACAAGAAGTGCTGCATTGCTCGTCCGTACATATTCTGTAACCTCACTGAGTACCATATCGATTGTATCTTGATCCAGTTCACTAAGAAATTCATCAGCCATTATCAGGCGTGGTGATTGAGCAAGAGTTCGAGCAGTAGCAACTCTTCGTTGTTGCCCACCTGAAAGACGCCTAATTGGTTCGTTAATCTTCTCTTCAAGGCCCATAGCTGAAATCGCTTGTAATGCTTTAGCCTTAGCAATAGATGAAGGGAGAGGGATACCAATCAAAGGAATTCTAGGCTTATTATGTCCAGCATTGGCACCAAGCATTACATTATGCATGACACTAGCATGTCTTACTAAACCCAAACTCTGTGGAACATATCCCAACTCGCCTCTATTTGGACGAGATGGAATAATCTTCCCACAAACCTCTATTGAACCAGAAATTGGTCTAACTAAACCTGCAATAGTTTTCAATAAAGTTGACTTACCTACACCTGAAGGTCCCGCTATAGCCACAATTTCTCCAGGGAATATTTCTAAATTTGGTATCTTAACTAAAGCATCTGCGGCCTTATACCCAATTAATACGTCATTTAAACGAACTATTGGCTCTATCGGAGTTGAAATATTACTCAATGACTCATCCCCCACAGTCAACTACTAAGTTTAGGTGACCCTAATCCCTTATTTGGTATTGCCGGATATGTATAGAAACAAGAAATTCCACATTATTACTCAGATTCATTTTTTATATAAAAATCATAAATTACCATATATCTCAGAATAATAAGATGATATACCCGGGATATTAGAAATATATTCCGAATAAGTCCCGAGATGTTCTTGAGAGGTAGCTCTAACCACACCAGATGTATTCAGGACATTCGTCATAATTTCAGACCCACAGGCATTCCTTGGAGAATCTTCATCAATAACATGAATAGAAATATCATAACAACCAGTATATGTCGATCCCCTTGTAGAATAGTTTTCAAGATACATCTCATAATTAAGTAATATTAGAGCATTTAATATTGCAGTTCTTGTTTGAATATCTAATAAATTAGGGTTATAAATAATTGAATCAGTAGGGTTAGGCGATAAAGAAGGTAAGGAGACATATTCATCTATTTCTAAACACCAATCCCGATTAACAGATTCTAAATTATTATCACAATAATAATTAATTACACTTTCTTCTAAAAATACTACTTCACCAGAACCTTCGGAGAAACATCTTAATGCCCCTAAATCACTAAAATAGATGTCTTCGGATTCAGGAATGGAAGAATTAGAATTAAAGAAGTTATAGATAAGATTTCGTAATGACTCAATGTCATCGGAATTATCTGGAATTTGAAGATAATCATTAGCGATTAAATATCCCATAGGAAGAAGCATACTTTCAGTATCCAACCAGCTATTGTGACATGAAGTAGTACCTTCTAGTAATCTAAATGGATCTGTTGAAATATCCTCATCCAAATGAGCTAATGCCATTGGGCTCTCAGAATTAACCCAAGCTAAGGTATTAGAAAATGTTGTACCATCATCTGCCTCAACTGCAGCCATTACCGCAAGGTCATATTGTTTCCAACCAACCCATGCAAGGCTAGATTCAACAAATGAAATATCTGCATACCCCTGAGTAAGTGAATTTAGTAATTCTGCCTGAGAATTAACTGGATAAATATCAACATCGATCTCAAGCTTCTCTGACAAAAAATCTGCCAATAATTGTGGATTATTATTGAAATCATTAGACATATCAGTAATGTCATAAGCAATACTTATCTTGTCTAGAATAGAAGAAATAGAGGTATTAAGAGCAAATTTATCATCATAATAAGCAGAAATCCCAGGAATATTTGAAATTAAAGAAGAGTAACTATCTAAATGTTCAGTGGTATTAGTAGCAATGAAACCAGGGGTATTCAATATATTCTCGAGAATTATTGTTGCTGAAGAATCACTGCTCATTCCAACCATTACATCAGTAATCTTAGAAGCTAAAGTTGTATCCATAATATTTGGATTGTACATAACTGGGTGACTAGGTGACTTGCCAAATGCAGGTAACGAAATATATTCATTAATATCAAGACACCAATCTTTATTGTCTGAATCTATTTCATTATCACATAAAATCTGAACACTATTTTCCTCTACAAAAGCAACATCACCAATACCCTCAGATAGGCATTTTAGTGCACCAGAATAACCATAGTAAGGGGTCCCAGTATCCGGTATTGAAGAGTTGGAATCAAAGAAACTATGAATAGTATTTCTAATTGTTTCTACATCATTAGGATCACCTATGACATTAGCATAACCATGACCGATTAAGAAACCCATCGGGAGTAACATTCCTACTGATTTTAACCAACCAGTGTGGCAGGAGGTTTTACCAGATAATAGAGCAAATGGGTCTGAAAATGGATTATCATCTAGATAGGCATCTGCTATATCACTACCAGATCTCACCAATGCATTTGCATTGTAGTAGGTTCTTCCATCTACATTCATATCAGCTGCTAACACACCTAAATCATATTGTTGCCAACCAACCCATGCTGCTCCAGCATCCATTAATGCAATATCTGCATTACCAAACCTTAGTGCTTCAACCATAGCACCTTCTGAGTCTACACTGAAAATTGAAACATCATAGTTTAATTTCTCAGAAAGATAATCTGCAAACATTTGAGGATTGTCGTCTACATTATCAAAATTTTCTTTAATTTCATAAGCGATTACAAGAGAACCTAAACTATCCTCACTACTATCATCACCTAAACATCCAGAAAAAGCCGTAGTAAGAAGCAATATTGTAATAAAAGCAACGACTATTGACTTATTCTTCATTTCAAATACACCTTTTTAATATTGATTACTTAGTAGCAAGTCGCCTTCTTCCTAATCTAACCCAATAACTTGTAGTAATTTAATGTGAGTTTTCAACATTAATCAATATAATCTCAAAAAAAGAATAAAAGTTAATTTCTTTTATTCTATTTCCCTCATAAGTTCTAGGGTAGCGAGAATCCATATATCCGCTTCATCTTCATAATCCGTATCGCAGTCAATTCTATCATTGACTCTATTTCCACCTTTTTCTTGAAGAATATTATCCCATTCTTTACCAGATTCACAAAACATATCAAACGCAGTATCTCCCAAAGCCAATACTGCGAAATTAATATTAGACATACTATTATTTTCTGATTCAGTTGTGACATCAAATAAATCTTGAGCATTATATGGTTGTTCACCGTCACCCCATGTGCTACAGAAAATAAGTACTCTTTTTGATGAAGATACTTCATCAAATGTAACTTCATCCATGCCTTTTATGATTGCTTCCAACCCATATTCACTAGCTAGTCTACCTGACTGATCGGCTAACTCTTCAGAGTTACCTGTTTCTGTTCCAAATAAAATTAAAATTTTTTCATGACTCATTTATATCCCTCGTATCTAATAGAAAATAGTGATTTATTAGATCATTAGTGGGTTAACGGGGGCGCTTAAATTGAATGTGAGTTCTAATTTATAACTATGATGAAGTATGTAGCATCTGTTGTGACCCAGAGTATTGCCAGCGCCACCCGTTACCGTTCAAGTAAGTCCTCCTATGTGACCAATTAAGGCCACATAGAAGTCAATTTATTGTAGTGTTCCAATATCTTCTGCAGTTATTCCTAGCATATCCCAAGCTGGTTGTAGATGTGCGCGAACAGCTGCCTGATAGTCAGTTCCTGCTACTGGTACATTACTGAAATCATAGATTCCATTAATTCCAGTTGTTCCAAATCCATCGAAGTGCGTAAATGCACCACACTCAGATTCAGTCATATCTGCATTAGTTGTATGAGATACCATATTGTAGCATCCTGTAAACATAGTAGCACCATAATTCACATACCAATCATAAGATTCGCAAGTAGCCTGATCTGCTGCTGTGTCCCATGTGTGAGATATACTGTTGTAGCAACCATCTTCTCCAGCAACTGTAACATAATCTACAACCCACATGTATGATGTGCATGTAGCGTTATCATCAGAAGACACTACATGTGATTCCATATTATAGCATCCTGTGAATAGCTCATCTCCGCCAAAATCTGCATCTTCATAGTAGTTCCATGACTCACAAACTGATTGATTCCATGTAGCATCCATATTGTGAGATACAGTGTTGTAGCAACCTGTGTAAGTTTCTTCACCATAATTCTCTAAGTACATGTATGCGTCACATGACGTCTCATCAGAATCTGTTGAAACCATATGAACATTCATATTGTAACAAATATCCATTCCATCGCCCATATCATAATCAGTCATGTACATATATCCTGCACATTCATCAGCTGCTGCTGCACTAACAGTCATTGTAACACCATTATAGCAATCGTCACCAGGTGATGGGTTCGCTTCAGCGATATATTTCTCAATTACTCTCCAGAAAGAATACCCCTCTGCTTGGTGTGTTTGAGCCTTTTCTACTGTATCATCAGTATTCATCTTGTGAGCATAACGAATTGTAGCTTGTGAATAAATTATTACTAATTGCTTTACAACCTCGTCTCTTGCAGCAGTTGCTCCAACTAGATCTTCAGCTTGTAGAGCTACAAGGCCGTTGTTCATCGCTTGAAGTATTGCTGCATTTGCTATAGCAGTGCCATCTGCATTTTCAGTAGCATAGTTACCTGCTCTCTTGTCTCCAGTAGCGTATGGAGAGCATGAAGCATACTCATCTAGACCGTGATAGAATGCCCATCCTTCGTCCCATGCGTGTTGTGCATCATCTGTACCGAAGTTTCCAGCTTCTGCCTTGTTTATGGCTGCATTTAATTCATGTATTGCATATGCAACCATTATCTGATTTTGGACACCTTTCTCTACAGCTTGCTCTCGAACACTGTCAGTAGTTCCTTCAAACATACCTGTTCCATCTAATGCTGACATCAAGTAGTCATCTAGGGGTGAATCAGTGCCATAAAAGGTATCTAATCCATGTTGCTTACCTGTAGCATCTGCAAATCCTTGCAATGTTCTGTATGAACCATCACTCTTTTCTGCATGCTTACCATTTGTGTAAATGTCTTTAATTCCATCCCAGTCATGAGCTTCTGCAAGATCTTTGATATCGCAAACATCTTCAACAAGCATTCGATGATTATCGACATTCGAAGCATATTCATAGCCACCGTCATTAGAATCTAAGTCAGGAGTATCGTTATCCCCTAGGCATCCAGCAAGTAAAGCAGTTGTCATAAACATCAGTATTGTAGCTAATGTAGTAATTTTTCGTGTATTCATTCATTCATCTCCATATGTTATTTTTAGGTCTCCCTAAACTTCCGAGGATAGTGGGGTATATCAAATTTAGGGACCCCTAAATAGAAAAAAAATATGATTGAAATTATAAATTAAAGAACGATATAATGATGGGGGCATACCTTCTGGATATACTGTGAGTAATCCCAGACTGCCAAAGATACTGACAATAATCGTCATAATTTTGATGTTTTCGTCTGTTCTAACTATTGAAAATGAAAATATCGTCCTAGAAGAAGAGGAGACACCTAGAGATCAACTGGGAGGAGGTGGTGGAACTATAGAAGAGAGATGTAGTTCAATTACTTTCGAAGATATTCTTCCTTATACATATGCACATTTCGATATTGTAGTTAACGAAGACTGGGATACCGCAGAAGTAAAGGCAAGAGCTTGGGTAAATGGGAGTAGTGTTGATGGATTAAGGGAACTACTTGACACATATTTAGAGGAATTATACCCAAGTGGAGGTGATGGCTGGATTTCTACAGATGAAAAATCCGCAGTTGAAGCAGTTGCTTCCGAATGTATAGAATATGCGTTAACGAGAATTGGAATGAGAGAGTCGGCACCACACAGAGGTGGAATAGGATTAGACTGGAAAAATGCTACTTGGCAAGATAACGGAGTAATTATACAGGAATGGAATTTAGTTCCCTCTAATCACGCAGATTTGAGAGATTGTACAGCCATTGGTTCGAGTAGTGATTGTGTAGAAGTGCCTGTATATCCGAACTCGGAGAGAGATTGTGACACTCAAATCGCAACTTCTGAAGGAGTTGATGAATGCAGAATTGAGTTATGGATGAATGCAACTATGGTGATACCAAACATAGATCAAGGAAATGAATTCACTTTAGCTTTCAATACCTCTAATATGACTAATGCAGTTCTAGACTTTACATTCCCTAATAATCCGGATTTAAGACTGGACATGTGGGAAGAATGTGAAGGTAGAAATGTTGAATTTGAACCTACTACACATGAAGATGCACCCTTGAGAGGAACATGTATCGGAGATGGAACATCTAGTTTCATGTTTGAAAACTCAGAAGATTTAGGAATCAAATATACTCTAATGCCTCATAGAGATCCTTCTCTTTGGCCTAGTGGGGAAGATTTATTTGCAGATTTTACAACCTCACCAATTCCTATTAATGAGCCACCCACTTGGGCTGAGAATGCACCATCAGATGGATCATGGTTTCCTTCATTAGATAGTGGGGAGAAAGTATGGGCCAACTGGGAGAGTGTCTCTTCATGGTTTATTGATGAGGGGCCGATATCACATCTGCAAATTGATTGTCACGCAGAATCATCAATGAATATTTATCAATCGGCAGATAAATCATTTTGGGGTGTAATATTAGAAGATGAAGTTGGTGATGTGACCTGTGAGGCCACGGATAGTGAGGGTCAAAGTTCCGGCAATAGAACATGGCATCTAGGCATACCAATTTCAATCTCTACATCATCTAGTGTACTATTAAACCCACATCCAATAATAATTAATCTAAATGAAGGGTGGCCAGAGTTAGATATAGAATATGGATTTACACAAACTCAGAATCCAATGGAGACAGATACCACGTCACTAACTTCTGAAACTACATTAATGGTTAATTCAATAGGATTGAATCCAGGACCAGTAAATCTCTGGATTAGCATATCCGGAGAAAATCTATATTCAATAAATAAAGTATATACTTTAGATCTAGTGAAAGAAAGTTCACCACCTCTAATTAGTGTTTTAGAGTATGGATGGGAGGTTGATACATGGAAAGCACAAGGTCAATTTAGCGATCCAGATGGAGAAGAAGTAGAATTCATATTATCAATCAATAGCTTATCTGCAGGAACTATATCTGTTTCAGGGAATTCATGGATGACACCAATAATAAATTTCGGATTATGGGACGAGGGAATACATGAAGTAAAAATCACAGGATGTGATATTTCATCAAAATGTAGTGAAGTTATTTTAATGGTGAATAATACTCACTTATTTGAAGAACAAAATATCACACCTATACCTTCTGAAGATAATGAAGAAACAGGATTTTTACCGGGTCCAAGTATTGTCCTGACTATTTTATCTTTAACTATCGGTCTCATATACTCAACCCGACGCGATTAACATATGA
>CAXDMJ010000008.1:0-50174 GCA_963990035.1 uncultured Candidatus Poseidoniales archaeon
TTCTGCCTGTCTCGTGGGCTCGGAGATGTGTATAAGAGACAGCTATAATCCCATCAGTATTTATGCTTAAAATACCACCATTAGCTATATTATGAAGTCCTTTCGTAGAAAGATTTAGTATTTCATCCTCTAATTCCCACTTAGCACCCTTTATCATAATTCTTTTACATGTTGATAATGCAAATACTGAAAATAATTGGTTCTTATCCATATGAACTTGGAATTCATTATTTTCAGAAGTGATTCTATATGTTGTTGAATTATTATGATGTAGTTTTATTTTTAGTTGTAGGGGAGATTCAGCCAGAGACCCCCAGATTCCTAAAATATGTCCAGGCGCTCCTCCATCAATTCCTACAATCTCAAAATCAGAGTATCCCCTTTCTGATAGTTCGAGTATTGTTTTAGATAAGTCACTAGCGGAGTCATTCGGTAACAGAGTCTTTTTTCCATTAAAATCTCGATTTCCTATTGAATCTAAATCCCCGAGCGCCTCTATCACCGGGAATCCACAAGAAATTGCTTTTATTGTACCTCCATCTACTCCAAATAATGGTGTGATATCACCGAGTGAATTTATTAAATCTAAACTAGGCAAGTCTCCATTACACCAAAGAAAAGCTCTCATCACGTTCATTTCCTTCGAACTTACTATTTGGAGTATATTATTTTTCCATCTTTTACCAAATCAATATCTTGTAACTCAATATTAGGTTTCAAAACTACTCCTCTCATCTGTAATCCAATATTATTCTTACCTCCATAGGCTGAATTATCTCCAAATACAAAATGTGCAGCACCCCTAACTATCTGATCTTCTAATAAATTACCAACTACTTTAGCTCTAGAATTCATTCCAAAACCGAATTCTGCAACTGTTCTTACAATCCCTGCTTTCGATTTATTGAGTGATTTACTTATTTCATCAAATACTATATCAATTTCTTGACCTAACTGATTATCAGATATATTCACGATAACACCATTTTCAATATCCATAGATATGGGTTCCTCCAGTAGGTTCCCTTCCCATGACCCATCAATTACAATTTTTCCATTCATTGATTCTTCTTTAGGATATACAAAAATACGACCAGATGGTAGATTCATAACTTGTCCAGGTCTATTGCAAATTCCATTATCATCTGTTCTCCATTTCGCCCCTATACTAAATGTGATATCGGTTCCTCCTGCTGAAGTAACTCTGACATCTCTTTTCCTTCTAAAAATTGAAGTGAATCCTGAAATTTCTTTTTGTAGAGCATTATAATCTGCAGTCATTCCTCCACTTGAGAACATTAATTCACTAATTCCAGGCATAGATATAATCCTAGTTCTCCCTGATCTTGAAGCATTAATCCTAGCTTTTGTATGTGTCAATGAACTCTTTGTAGCTAGTATGACTACATCTTGTTTTCTCATTAACTCTGCTACATAGTCTGGTGGTTCACTTCCTTTTTTATGAGAAGTTGGCATCATCATCATCAGAGTTCTATCCGTTACTTCAGCCGCTGCTTCATACAATGCTCTTCCTATAGTAGAACTTTCAGGATCAGTTACTATCAAAACAGGTTCAAAAGGTCTAATTTGCAGGCAGGTACGTATTACTGATCGAGCAGAAGTTAGCATAGCCTCAGCATATTCTTCTGAGTCTCCAACGTTGCTTCCTAACTCTCCGCTCATCTATTTTCGTTCTCACACAAGAGCCCCACTTCTTCAACACAACGACTCTAAATGTCAAAACAATTAACCAAGTTTATCATATGTAATATCATAGTGGGATATATATGAGGGGAGTTTTTATGATTCGTCTTCTGACTCTTTTCGCTATAACTTGTTTAATATCAGGTAGTATTATGTACTATAATTTTGATGATTCGGATTCTAATGATAAGTTTCGAACAGTCGAAATCAATCTAGTATCCGCCGAAGAAGATGAAATTCCTATGGATGATTTTTCAGATTCTGAATCTCCAGATAGTCAAAGTTCCAAGCAATTTGACAAAACTCATACAAGACTAATTTTTGTGGGAACCGGAGGGATATCTTCTCTTCTACTGGGTTCATTATTTTCTGAAATATTTAGAATTACGGTATTAATTTCTTTAGTAACTCCTCTGATTTCAAAAAGTAAGAACAGTAATGATCTTCTTACAAGAGGTCGTATACTAGGGTATCTTGAAGCGAATGCAGGAATTCATTTCTCAGCATTAAGAGACTCTTTGGGATTAGCCAATGGAGTAACTGCTTACCATTTACAAGTGCTTGAAAATAATGGAAAAATAATCTCTTGGAAAGATGGTATACTTCGACGATATTCGGTTTCAGGTATTTCTAAATCTGAATTTAAAAATATACGTAATCCTATAATGGGTACTAGATTAGCTATACTTGAGATATTATCAAATTCCGGAAAGCTAGGACTTTCTAATTCTGAAATTAGTAAGAAATTATCAATATCTAGGCAATTAATGAGTTACCATATTTTAGAACTTAAGAGTTCAGAATATATTGGTTCTAATTCAGTTTCTAAGAGACCCAAATGGATACTTACTGACTTAGGTATTGAAATTTTAAATTCTTCATCATCTTTCCAAAATATACGATAAATAGAAGTTATATTGATTTTTCTTCTGTTTTAAAGTAATTTATTGATGCATCAATGATGCAAAAAGACATTTCTATTAAGTGTAAGATATATCGATAGAGTTCTGATGGATCAGGAATTGGACATACAAATTGCTGCGCTAATTTTCTTAGCGGGTACACAAAGCCTCGGCTCCGATCATGCAGATGAAGCCGTTGAAACATCGATTGTCATTACAGATGAAGAATCTGATGAAGTACATCCGGCAACGGTAGGCGATTCCCTTAGTTTTCCTTCAATAAATAGTCATTTTTTTGATTAATTGTCCTATCAATTTACCAATTTGTTCATAATAACTAATCACTTCGGTTGTTTATGCGCAAGGAATCATTTACAACTATATTTGTATTATTTATTTTACTTTCTTCAGGTTGTTTGGGAATTATTGAAAATATAAATGATGAAATTGATGACACTATTATTTTAATTGATGGCGAATATCCAGAACTTAATCTATCTGAGCGTGTATTCGGAAGTCCTCAATTAGTAAGTTACCAGCAATGTAGTGATTTGTTAGATGATCTTAAACAATCAGTACATGAAGAAATGTTAGTCCAACTTGATCAACAATCATATTATCATTGGTCTTCAAACCCTTGGTATCGAATGGGTATTGATGATGTAATGCTTGCAGAGGCCGATGGAGGTAATCTAGACGCGGGTGCTGTTCAATCTAGTGATGAAGATAGAACTGGTGAGTTTTCTGAGACAAATAATCAAGAATCTGGAGTTGATGAAGCTGATTTCATAAAAACGGATGGCCACTATATATACATGATTAATGGAAACAAACTCCTTGTCATGGGAGTTCCTGAATTTGGTGAATTGAATTTACTATCTAATACAACCATGCTGGGTAATCCTATGCAAATGATGCTTGAAGGTGAAAGACTTGTAGTTACTTCTAGTATTGATTCTTGGAATCTTCCGTTAGATCATTCTTTGTTAGAATTAATGGGTCATGAAGAAAGTTATACTTGGATTGACTCAGAAGGTACAGAACATCTCAGTACCTATACTCGATATGAAAGTCTTGTGATGTACACTATAATAGATATTAGTGATAAGTTTAATCCAATTATTGAGAAAGAATTGTTAGTTGAAGGTAATTACCATACTGCTCGATTGGTCGATGGAACAGTACGTTCAGTAACTCACTTATACACATCTTTCCAAGGTATTCAAACATGGGTGAATCTTCCTGATAATTATTACCAAATTGAAGATACATACGAAAGGATGAACATTTGGAATCAGTCTATGATTGATACAATAAATTCTAATAATGTTGTAATCCAATCACTAACACTCGAAGATTTCATCCCACAAATGTATGAAGGTACATCCGATGAAGAATTTCCGTATGTGAAAATATCTCTTTCATCGGAAAATTGTAGTGATTTTTCTGCTAGTCCTGAAACTACTGTTCGAGGATTAACTACAATAATGACAATGAAAATGTTTGAAGAAGATATTGAGTTTGAAGTTGATCATATTACATCTCGATGGGCTCATGTATATTCTTCAGGAAACACTTTATTATTGGCAGAACCAACTGCTGATTGGTGGTGGTTTTGGAAGAATAATGATTTTGAAGACTCAACAAATATTCATGCATTTGATATATCTGATAGCAATTCTACCTCCTATCTTGGTTCTGGCCGAGTATCTGGTACAGTTCAAGATCAATTCTCGATGAGTGAGTTTCAAGGGTCCATAAGAATCGCTTCAACCTCTGATGCATGGGGGCGTTGGTGGCTAGATGGAGAATTAGATGAAGATGGAGAGCCTGTCTTCTCAGGCCCAACTAATCAAGTTACTATTCTACAATATGAAGGTGAAGATTGTATTTCTATTCAAATAGTTGGCACTTCTCCTTGTAATTTACTAAATCAAGTAGGTATTATCGAAAATATAGCGCCTAATGAGACAATTTGGAGTGCACGATTTGTTGGTGAAAGAGGATATCTAGTTACTTTTGAAAATATAGATCCTCTTTGGATAATTGACTTATCTAACCCCCTAGACCCTCAAATTCTTGGTGAATTAGAAATCCCTGGTGTCTCAACTTATATTCATCCTGTAGATGAAAACCATCTTCTAACAATTGGTATAGGTCCTGGGGAAGATGGATTAGGTCTTGATTGGTCAACAACTCAAGTTTCATTATTTGATGTCAGTGACCCCTCAAATCCTTTACTTTCTGATGTTCAAGTATTATCTCCAGGTTACATAGACCAAAATTGTGAAGAAATTAGATCTTGTGGTTGGTCCTGGTCTTGGTCAGAGGCTAGTTATGAACACAAAGCTTTCACTTATTGGGGCCCTGAAGAAATGTTAGCAATCCCTCTTTCTACTTACAGATATACATGGCAAACTAATGAATTTGGAGAAAATAGGTATAATTACGAGTATGTTTCTACACTTAAAATGATAAATGTAGATGTTGAAAATGAATCATTAAGTTTACATGGTAGTGCGAATCATTCTAATTTTTATAACTCAGATGAAAGTAATCCATGGTATGGTTCTCAAACAAGTATTCAAAGATCTATTTTTATGGGTGAATTTATTTATTCATTTTCTGCATTAGGTGCGGCAGTTCATAAAATAGATGATATGTCTGTTCAGGTAGAATTAAATTTACCTGGATCTCATTTGAATAATTATTATGCACAAGATGATACAGTAGATTCTAATGAATCTGATGAATAAAAACACACTTGCAATGAAGACACTGAATGTTGTAAAGATTAATTATTCAAAAATCAAAGGTCTACCAGCACTGCCTGGCGATGCAACTATGTTTCCCTTTAATCCGCCACCTCTATTACGTGAGTGAATGATTTTTCCATCAACAATTGTGTATATTGGCCATCCTGTCAAGGAACGTCCAGCATAGGGTGTCCAACCCACCTTAGTCCATGTATCAGAGTCTTGAATCGTTCTATTATTTTCTAAGTCGACCAAGGTTAAATCCCCATCAAATCCTTCAATTAGTGAACCCTTATTCTTCATTCGATATACTTTCGCCGGACCAGCACACATCCAGCGTACTACATCGGATACTGTGCATTTTCCATTCATTGCATGCGTGAGCATTACAGGAAGAGAAGTTTCGACTCCCGGCATACCAGCAGGTGCATTTGGGAATCCTACTAATTTTGAGTCCAGCGTATGTGGAGCATGATCTGTGACTACACAATCAATGGTACCGTCCTTGAGGCGGCTCCACAATTTCTCCTGATCTTCTGAATAACGAATAGGTGGGTTCATCAGAGCACGAACACCTAATTTTTCGACATCTTCCTGGTCGAATGTAAGGTGTTGAGTACAGACTTCTGTAGTTATCAGATCTCCTTTGTTAGAGGATAACCAGTCTGCTTCTGCTCCACTTGTCAAGTGAACAATATGTAGGCGATGATCATGGTCTTTTGCCAGAGCTGAAGCTCTTTTGGTTGCTATAAGTGCACATTCCACGTCTCTATATTCTGCATGTGCAGCAATATCTGTTCGATGCTTAAATTCAGGAATTCTTGATTGCAGTCTGTTTTCATCTTCTGCATGTGTTGCAATTATACCACCAGTATTAGCAAAAATATCTTCTAGATGCTTTTGTTCATGCACCAGTAAATCTCCAGTACTACTACCCATAAATATCTTGATTCCACAAACACCATCCATTCCTTCTATGCTTTGTAAATCAGGAATATTGTTAGTCGTTGCTCCAATAAAGAAGCCATGATGTGTTACAGTTTTCTGAGCTGCAGAAGCAATCTTTGCCTCGAGAGCCGCACGATTCGTAGCATTGGGCAGTGTATTGGGCATATCTAGGAATGATGTGATACCACCAGCTGCTGCTGCACGACTGCCACTCTGTAAGTCTTCTTTTTCGGGATGGCCAGGATCTCTAAAGTGGACATGTGGATCAATCGCACCAGGCAATAGATGTAATCCGGTTCCATCAATTACAAATTCTCCAATCTCTGGTTGTAACCCTCCTTGAGGTGCGATAGTTTTGATTAAACCTCCTGCAACACGTAGGTCCCCTTCGACAATTCGATTGGGGAGAACCATCTTGGTATTTTGTATTAGTAATCCGTTACTCATAGTGTTCTCAGTATTGCGGGTCAACTGACACCACATGACTGTTATCATATGATAATGTCGAAAAATCATTCTAGACGTCTTCAAATAAGTAAGGCTGCAGGGCTGGCTATCGAGTTGGAGTAGTCAGGTTATCTCGTCGGGCTCATAACCCGGAGACCGGTGGTTCAAATCCACCACTCGATACCAAAACTAAATCTAAACTAAAAGTGAAAAAAGATGCCACTAAGAGCCTCTTAACTTTTTCTTCACTTTCAATAATAAATAGGGGCCTTTCGTTTATTCATATACTTTCTAATACTCGCAGTATCATAAACAGGTGATTAGATGGTAAAGAAAACTGCGAGTGAAAATATAGATGATGATGAAATAACAATTGATATTGATGAACCAGAAATGACTATCGAAGATCTTCCAGGTGTTGGTCCTGCAACAGCAGAGAAACTCCGAGAAGCTGGTTTTGAAGAATTATTAGCCATAGCTGTCATGAGTCCAATGGAATTGGCAGAACAGGCAGAATTAGGTGAAGCAGTATCATCTAAAATTATACAAGCTGCTAAGAAATTAGCAAATATTGGTGGTTTTATTAGTGGTAATGCTTTACTAGAAAAGCGTAAAACAGTACAAAAATTAACTTCTGGTACATCCTCTATAGACGAATTACTCGGAGGTGGATTTGAAACTCAATCTATCTGTGAAGTATTTGGTGAGTTTGGCAGTGGGAAAACTCAGATAGGTCACCAATTAGCAGTCAATACAATTCTTTCTCTCGAACAGGGTGGACTGAACGGAGAAGTATTCTACATAGATACTGAAGATACCTTTAGGCCAGAGAGAATTGCTCAAATGGCTGAAGCAGTAGGCATGGATCCTAACCATGCTATGGAGAGAATTCATGTAGCTAGAGCGTATAATTCTGCACATCAAATGTTATTAGTTGATGAGATAAAAAGGATGTCTAAATCTATCGATGTAAAATTGGTTATTGTAGATTCACTTACAAGCCATTTCCGTGCAGAATATGTCGGTCGTGGCATGTTAGCCCCAAGGCAACAAAAATTAAATCGACATTTGAAAGAACTTAAGCAACTCTCAGATGTTCAAAATGCATTAATATTAGTTACAAACCAAGTTATGTCTAATCCTGCAGCATTGTGGGGTGACCCAACGAAAGCAATTGGTGGACATATCGTAGGTCACGCAAGCACATTCCGACTTTATCTCAGGAAATCCAAGGGTGGTAGGCGTATTGCACGCTTGATTGATAGCCCTAATCTTCCCGAAGGAGAAGCGGTCTTTACCGTGACAGCTGAGGGTCTGAAAGATTAATTTTTCAGGTCCCAGCTTGTCCGACTAATTTTTTATTTCGGACATGGCAGTCTCTAGTTCATTGATTAATGAAGAGAGATGTTCTTCATCAAAACCTAATTTTAGCTCTGCTGCAGTAAATAAATCAGGTAATGTCTTGGTATTCCCTAATTCCATAGCATTAGAATAGTTTTGAAGTGCCTTTTTTGGATCTTCTCTGTGAGCTTGCCACAATTGTAAAGCTCCAAGTTGTGCAATTCCATACTCTACATAGTAGAACGGAACACCGAAAAGATGTCCTTGTTGTTGCCATGATAATTCTCTGAAATCATCATGTCCCTCCCAATCCATTACTGATCCAAATCGTTCTCTTAAAGAAATCCATTGTTCCTTTCTTTCTTCTCTTGAATGTTCTGGATTCGCGTAAATCCAATGTTGAAACGCATCAATTGTTGCAATCCAAGGGAGTAAGAAAATAACTCCTTCGAGATGCGTAATTCTTGCCCTATTCGCTTCATCTAGTTCATCATAAAAAATATCCCACTCTGGTTGTGTCAATAACTCCATTGACATTGATGCAACTTCTGCAAATTCAATAGGGTAGTCTCTTTCATCGATTAAATCTAAATGTCCACAATATAGTGAGTGAAATGCATGACCAGATTCATGAATCATAGTCTCAAGATCACCCTGTAATCCAGCAGCATTCATAAAAATGAAAGGTATTCTACTTTTTTCTAGATAATATTGATACCCACCTGGTGCCTTACCTTTCCTTGTTTCTAAGTCTAAAGAATCCATTTCTACTAATTTATCGAATTTACTGCCTAAATCATTAGACATATTATGGAATACTTTTGATAATTTAGTTACCATTTCTTCTACTGTCTCGAATGGTTTCAAAGGTTTCTTTCCAGCTATATCTGGCCCCCCACCTGATTTTTCGTTTACATCCCAGGGAGATAACTTATGTAATGAAAATGCATCCATTCTTTCGATATTTATTTTATTAAGAATAGGCATACATACTTCTTCTATGGAGTTATGAAATGTCAAACAATCTTCAACCGAATAATCAAATCGATGCATAGCTCTGAACATATAATCAGTATATGACTCAAATCCTGCATTTAATCCGATTTGATGCCTTATTTTTATTAAATCATCAAAAATTTCAGATAATTCCTCAGAATTCTTCATCCATCTTTTTACCATTGACTTCCAAGCTTGTTCTCTCTTCTTTCTATTATTAGATTCTAAAAAAACTCTCATTTCTGGAAAAGTTCTTTCCTTTCCTTCGAATTCAACTGTCATTCCCCCTGTGATTCCTTGAGCCTTTGTAACAAGTTTAGTTTGCTTTACCCCTAATGGTATATTCTCTAATCTAAATATTTCAATATCTGATTTCATTCCTCGTAGCATTAAATTATATCTTTCTGGTAAATCATCAATGGCAGAATGTTCAACTATTCTTCGATTTAATTTATCTGAGAATTCAGAAAGTTTTGGGCGAATATTTTCAACAAAATCAAGGAACTCATTCTTCTTTTCTTCACTTTCTGTATCGCAAGTCATACCGATGTAGAGTAAAGCTCCAGTTTCTGAAATATGCTCTGCCATATTTGATGAATCTGAGATGAGGGACTCTAAACAATTAGAGCAACTTAACTCTCTCTCTAACAAATCATTAACATATGGCTCAATATTTTCCCATATCGATGGATTAAAGTCATCTGGCACATAAGTCATTTATTTTCATCTCTTATTGATCGATTTAGGTCCAACAGGTAGGTGATATTCATCACGAGAATATTTAGCAAGTTTCCAAACTGTAACTGCATGTTTTACTTTCTCTCTAATAGTCTCTAGATCAGGATGATCAGGATTTTCATGTTGTATCCAGCAAGCGGTACAGTATCTTTTACCACTATAATCTAAATAATTGCCCGGTGTACAATCAATTTCACAATGTGAACAATTCCTATAACCGAAGTATTTCGCCATATTATCCCTATCTGTTGCTCATAGCCTTTGCATATCAGTTTGCCCCTGCGAGTTTTTCTTCTTATTCTATATTTTAGAAGAAACAAGGTGCAGGATGAAGCAATCTTCTAACGAATTAATAATCTTCTTTTCTATATCATATCCAATCCGAGATAATCCTTTCATAGTTGGAACTGGCCTTTCAGTCATCAATTTTCCATTCATTTTCTCTATTAATTGATTTGCCTCATAATCATAATTATTATATGAATCACGATTAATCAATAAATCACTTATGTCATTACCTATTTCTATTTCAGGCAGTCTAATAATCCAAATACAATTATCACCTGCCCTTATTCCAGCATTATTGAATGCAATTTTCACTTGATGTGTGCCTGCAATTAATCTAATAAATTCAGCATCTAAACTTTTAGCAATCATTTTACTATTTTTCTCATTTCTTTTCATTGAATACCATGCTGTCCATAGATGTTTTTCACTCGCAGCCGCATCAAACGCTAAAAGCATCCAATTTTTATCCGGCTTGTTTTTACTAAATGATTCTAAAATTTCATTTTTATCCAATATTTCATCCTTGATTTTCATTCCCCAAGCTGGAAACCAAGGCATCTGGTCGTGTATTGCCACATGCTCCGATAGGCTCTAATTCATGAATGATTAGGGTCATTTTAGACGTTTATTAACTTGCAATGCGTTATTTACCATATTATTCACAAGTTTAATACTCCAACCTCTTAATTCTGAAAGTTTCAATCGGTCATTTTCAGTTAAATTTGAAATATCTTTTACATTTGTCACTCCTAGAAGGTTTACCATTTCTCTTGCTCTTACTCGACCTATTCCCTTTAGTGTAATTAAAGCAAGTAAATCTGACTTACACCCATTCCTTACTCTTCTATGAGTTTCATCTATCGCTTCAAACAAAATTCGATGAGATTTTTTATCCATATTTATCAAATCTTCATCATCCATAAGAATAGTTCTAGTGGAGTATAATAACCACTCAGCTAGGTCAACTCTACTTCTCAAATCCCCTGGTTGAACATTCCATTCATCCTCTAATTCACTAATACTCGACTCTTCAATCCAAGATTGTAACACTAAAACTCCTTTCATTCTTCTTTCATCATCTAGATCTACACTATTTGTTAGTAATTCTCTCTCATGTCCGAATAATGCATCTTGGATTTTATCTAGATCTTTTTTCTGTGGCCATAAAGGTATAAAATCTGGTGTACAGGTTACTAAATGTAATAATCCAAATGGTGAAACCTGTTTTTGTTTATCTAAACCAGTTAAAACTTTCATTGCATTTGTCAATCCATCTTTAATTATTTTACCTGATATTGGATTTAGATACAATCTAGATACTCTCTGACCTAATGGAGTTGCCGAATAAACCATTGCTTGAGAATCAGGGTTCTCAATTTTCTCGACTTCATATTTACTTGCTTTCTTAAAACCAAAGATAGCAGGCCCTTTTCTTGGAGTTATTTCAGATATGTATTCATCTTTTTTAGCATAAATATTGACTCCTTTTATTTCTGCTGCTGAATGTGCCCAAGATGGTAGTTCATCATCCCAATCTTCATCATTTGACTCAGTAGTTGTATCTAATAAAATTCTCTTTCGAACTAATTCTGATTCACCATCTCTCACAATCATTCCATTTTCTACAAGCCATTTTATGACTCTATCAATTTGATTTTCCAGTGATTCTGAATCCATATGAGTTGATAAAAATGTCTTACTGAAAAATCGTCCTAATGAATTTCGATCATTCATATCGCTTGTAGCAACTAATGACAGAATATGTGTTAATAGGGCAGGGTCTTCTTCAGCACTTTGTGCATTAGGATTAGCTAATTTAGAAGTAATTTTTTCAGGCTCACTTAATAGAAAATGTTCTACGAATTTTAACTCCTCATCCTTATTTTTTGATATTATCCATGCATCTCCCTTTTGGTCATATTTTGGTCTACCCGCTCTGCCTAACATCTGTTTTATTTCCATGATAGGCATTGGCATATTTCTTCCAGCTGCTGTATTCCATCTTCTAACATCTCTAATTACGACTCTTCTTGCTGGTAAATTAACTCCTTGTGCTAAAGTTGGAGTAGCTACAATGCAGTATAAATCGCCATTTTTGAACATTTCTTCAATTTTATTTCTTTGTTCATTAGTTAGTCCTGCATGATGAAAAGCGACACCTCCTTTTATCGCGTCGGCTAGTTTTTTTCCTAATGCTGAAGTATCTTCTCTTCTCTTTAATGATTCAGAAATTCTTTCTAGGTTCTCTATATTCTCACTATGATTAAAATCATTCTCATTTTTCATTCTTTTTAGGATATGTTTAGATAATTCTCTTGCTTCTTTTTGAGCTCCGGCTCTAGAATTTACAAATACTAATAATTGCCCATTTTCCTTTATTGTATCATCAAGTGCCGCTTCTAAATTCTTCCCTTTAATACCTTGAATAGATCTAGGTTCTGGCCATTCATCGTTACCTCTTCCATCAATTCTATGGACTTTCACTTCTAAGTCTGTTAATGTGCCTGAATGAAGAGTCACTGGTCTCCATTCTGATTGTATTAGTTCAGCATCTAACCAGTTTGCTAATTCTTCACAATTCCCTACAGTTGCAGATAAAGCAATTATCTGGGCCTCTGGTCTTTTATGTCTTATTCTTGAGATTAAGACTTCTAATGTAGGTCCTCTTCCATGGTCATGCAATAAATGAAACTCATCACTTACGACTATACCTATTTGCGAAATTAATCCTGGCCGATTCCTTAACAGGGAGTCTAGTTTTTCACTTGTACACACTAGTATGTCCGAATTTTCTATTGAATTATTTTCTCCATTTCTTTCTCCAATAGCAAGTCCGACTTTCAATCCAACGACATCAGATATTTCTTTTAGTTCGTTATATTTCTCTGTTGCAAGAGCCTTTAGAGGTACAACATAAAGCGCTTTTTGCATTTTTAAATCATTTTTTAACCTATGAGCAATAGTTAGATGTGCTACGAGAGATTTTCCACTAGCAGTAGGGATTGTTAACATTATATTTTTCCCAGAAAGAGCAGCTGGTAATGCTTTTTGTTGAGGTGGATATAGTTCCTTGATTCCCCAACTATTTTCTAATAAATCGGTCAATTCCGCAGATAGACCTAAGTCTTCGAGCCTCGTTTTCGAGCCTCCGCTGGAGTGTGCCACAAACATTCTTACAATCGGCCGTTCTAAAGGATGCCGTGTAACTCAATTCCATCTATGGTACGCTGGATGTCCTTCATTGACTGCAACAAATAGCCCTTCTCCAGTTGCACAGATTTTACCTCCAGCAACCAAGACCATACTCACATTAGCCCTATCTTCAGAAATATTTTCTATATCCGCACTTATTTCTAAGATGGTATCTAGAGGTGTAGGTCTCTTTAATTTCAGACTAAATGATGCTGTCACTGTACATGGCGGGACGTTACTCTTGCTCTGATCCATTAACGCCATAGTTGCAGCCCAATTTCCATGACAATCTAGTAATGTACTAATAATTCCACCATTAATAATTCCAGGGAATGCCTGATGTTCTGATTTTGTTTCAAATTTCATTTTAAGTCCATTTTTCGTTCTAAATGATTTAATTTTTAGACCTTTTTTATTTGCAGGGCCACAACCAAAACAAATACTATTTGGTGCATATTTTTCTTGAACAGAAATGTTGTCCATCTCACTCATGATAGTTGACACATGGCTAAAGGAATTGAATGATTCCATAAATCCCTCATCAGACTATCTTAATTTAGGAACCTTCTCCGGAGTTTGTTGTCTCAAACAGAGGATAAAGAAAAGTTGCCGTCAATGGCAGCAAAAGAGTCACCCGCGCCTCGTGCTAAAAGACGTCGTCATAGACCGTTAAAAGTGGCTAATCAATTACCTCAAAAAAGACGTAAAGAAATTGAGAAAGCGTTGGAAAGTAAGTCTCCATCCCCTAAGAAGTGGTCACGAGAAATAGGTTCGAAAACTCATTTATTTAATCGTAAGAGGGTTAAACCAGGAACTATAAGGAAAATTGAATATAATCTATTAGATGTTGAGATTGGTGATTCATGGCCTGTTCCAGTAACTATAATCCATGGTTCTAGGCCCGGACCTGTAGTCACAATTTTAGGCGCTATACATGGAAATGAACTTGTCGGCCCCCTCGCTCTAACTTATCTTTGTGGACCTAATTTTATTGGAGAAGGTCAAGATATTGATCCATCTATGTTAGCAGGGACTATCAGGATAATACCTATCGTTAATCTTCCAGGATATCGCCGTCAAAGTCGTAAATTCCCTGATGGTCGTGATCTGAATAGAAGCTTCCCAGGTAATAGTGAAAGTAATACTACCTCTAGAGTTGCTAATCGGCTCTGGAAATCATTAATAGAAACTTCAGATCATATTGTTGATTTGCATACTGCTGCTCCTGGACGTACTAATATGCCTCAAATAAGGGCTAATCTTGCCCATCCTGAGAGTAATAGAATTGCTAGGTCATTTGGTATAGAAACAATTCTTGATAATGAGGGTCCTAAAGGTTCACTTCGGAGGGCTGCGAATAAATCTGGTATTGGTAGTATAACATACGAAGGCGGAGGTTCTAATGAAGCGGATCATGAATCAGTTCAAGTTGCAATTTATGGTATTCTTAATGTTCTTAGAAGTCTCAGGATGATACCTGGTTACCCAAACAGACCTTATTTTAGAATTTTAGCGTCTGGTTCAGCTTGGATTAGATCTGATCAAGGTGGACTATTGGATGTTTTAGCGCCTGCAGGTAGTTTTGTCGAAGAAGGTGAAGTTGTTGCAACAATTACTGATCCTGAAAGGCCCGGAGTTAGTCATGATGTATATTCTCCAAATAGAGGTTTACTAATATGTACTGCCACACATCCATTTGTAACCGCAGGAACACCTATTGGACATCTTTTACCTATGAAAAGGGGTATTAAAACTCTTCAAAATAGGCTTGATGATGAAGGCTGTCTAATAATTAGTGGCTCAGATGGCGAGCCTCCTTGGAGAGAAGATGATGATGTAGAAGATATCTCAATCGAAGGCGAATGGTCAGGTGGCAGTCCAGATGCTGAGTGGGGAAACAGTGACCTCATATCTCCCGAGGAAGAATCTTAAATCCATTCGTCTTCAATGATTCTTGATGGGATTTCCACTAATTCAACAATATTTTCATCTTGAATCTTCCTACTTTGAACAATCACCACTGGTATTGATGCAGGTAATTCAGGTATTTCTTCTATTGATTCTGAATTAAATACTCTAGTTTCTAAGACTGATAAATCTGGTGCAGCTGGTAATTTAGTCTTAGCGAAATCAGCACTGTAATCAAATTTTGTAGATGGAATACTGTATGCAGTATATGCTTCTTCTAAACGTCTTTTTTGTAAAACTCTCATACTTATGAAAGCGCCAATAGCAATTATTGCTAACATTATACTCGATAAAAATGCTAAACCTACACCGCTTCCGAGGAATGACAAAAGGTTTTCAATAAATGTTGGTGGAGGAATCCAAACCACCATATCAATATTCCATACAAATTCTGTAGTGATCCCAGAATCAATCATAATCGCTGTTATTTTTTGACTACTTGTCCCATTAGTACACAGAAGTTTTGTCAAATTATCATTATTTTTATCACATTCTAGTGGATTAATATACAATCTTGTACCACTATTAGATAAATTTTCTTTCAGGTCAAATTCACCAATTTTCCATGATATTTCTGTATCTACTTGAGATGGAATATTATTTAATCCAAAAATGAGTGAATCATTTACTGCATCCCAACTATAATTTATTTGTATTTGGGGAACCGTTAGTACTAGATTCTGACGTCTTAGATTATCATCTACTAAATTATTACAATCATCATCTAAACCATTCCATACTTCCGTTGCCCCAGGATAAATCTCAGTATTTTGATCATTACAATCTTCGAAATCATAGTAACCATCTTCATCATAATCATTATTAAATATCAAAGGGTCTGACATTTTTACTAGTACTTCAGCACCATCATTTATGCCATCACCATCAGTATCTTCATCATTATGATCAGAATTTATATTATGGTATTCTTCATAATCAGATAACCCATCTGTATCAGAATCAATAGAGAGGAAGTCTTCATCAATTTCTTCATCACAATCATTATCTTTTTTATCTAAAAGTTCAGTTAATGCTGGTGAACGCTCATTATCGTCATCTGCACAATCTTGGAACCAATACCAACCGTCAGCATCAGCATCTTCGTCAAAGACTAGGGGATTCGCTCCAAGCTCGGCATATGTGTTAACCTCAATACCATCTGGTAATCCGTCATCGTCAGTATCACCATCATTAGGATTTGTTGAAGTATAATAATATTCATCATAATCAGACAGCCCATCTGAATCTGAATCTAAATCAATGAAATCTTCATCAATATCTTCATCACAATCGTTATCAATTCCATCTAATATCTCTGCAAGACCTGGCGATCTATAGATCTCTTCATCATCACAATCTTGAAACCAATACCAACCATCTTGATCAGAATCTTCGTCATAGATTAATGGATCAGCTCCTTGATCAGCGTAAATATTTACTTCTTGACCGTCTTTTAGGCCATCATTATCTGTATCAGAATTTTTATAATCGGTATTATGTATGTGATATTCCGACCAGTCTTTTAGACCATCATTATCTCTATCTGTGAAATTAAATCCTTCATCAACAAATTCGTCACAATTATCATCAAAACCATTTAATCTCTCTGGTTTTCCCGGATTAATATCTGGGTCTTGGTCATTGCAGTCATCAAAATGATAGTAAAAGTCTGAGTCCTCATCAGCATCGAAAACTAATGGATCACTACCCCACAAATTAATTTCTGCACCATCTCCCAGTAAATCATCATCAGTGTCGTAGTCATTGGGATTTGTTTGGTATAATGAAATTTCTATTGAATCTGAAAGACCATCGAAATCTGTATCTGCTTGAGTTGCATTAGTAAAATAAACAAATATTTCATCATAATCATTTATCCCATCATTATCTGTATCTTCATTATATGGATCTGTACCCCATACTAAAGTTTCATTTTCATCAGATAATCCATCATCGTCATGATCTAAGTCAATATCCATACCATGAGTTATCATCTGCCATGAATTTAGAGTTCCGGAAGAACCAGATGTTGTATCTCTTATTTTTAGAATCCAAGTCCCTAGACTGCTTTCATCCCAGTGATGAACTGTATTAAACAACCAATTAGAGTAATCATTACCCCCATCATTATGTTCCTCAGCAAGCCATGATTGAGTCCCATTAGGGGATTCAAGGACGATATCTAAGTCACCCCTATTCGAATGATCAATGTCTACTATTATGTCTATGCTCTCTAAACTGATATCGTCTGTAACTTGCACATTAAATTCACTCCAAGAACTACTTGATGTTGGAATTGAAAACGATGGTGTAAAAGGTCCAAATGTTTGATTTAATTCACTGTCTACATTTGTCCAATTCTCAGATAGAGCAACAGCTGCACCTGCATCTATTGCGCCAAAACCATATTTGTGAGAGATATCATGTCCAGCATTGTTTATTTCCCAACTCGAATCATTTGGATCATTCATTCTCGCACTATTGACCAATATATGTTGAATGTCCCTCCATGTCAGATTTTCATTAGCATCTAACATCAATGCGATCACTCCGGCTGCTAAGGGAGTTGCACTCGAAGTTCCTCCAAAGGAATTAGTAACATTTCCATTATCGTATCCAGCATCATCAGATGAAATATCCGGGTCATCATGTATGTCTGTAGTTGTTATTCCCTCCCCATCGCCATTCGAATGGGCTGTAATTAAAATATTAGCTCCAGGCTCAGAATAATATGATTGTTCACCATAATGAGTAATTGCTGAAACTGCAATCGTAAATCTACTATTTGCCCAGCCATCATAATTAGCATTATCATCACTAGTTAATCCATTTCCTGCTGCCCATGTAATAATATTCCCTAATCCGTTCCTACCTTGATATGCATCATCTTCAAATGCTGCAAGCATTAATGGTCCCGGTGCAGATAACGTTTGTCCATTATCAGATGGTCCCCATGAATTAGTGTAGATGTCGATTTCATTATTTAGAAAACTCAATGCATCAGCATCTGTTGAATCTCCAGTCCCACAAGCAATCAATGTAGAACCTGCTAGTGTCGCATCATAAGCTGCTCCTGCTACATGAACTGTATTATCTCCAGCCGCAGCAGCAACACCTCCTGCTGCTGTACCATGGCCATTATTACTGGTTGGTGTTGGATCTGAATCGCTATTACACCAGTCATAAGAATGCGTGGGTGAATAATTTGGTGAAATGTCAGGGTGATCTTTATCTAAACCATCATCCACAACGCTAATTATTATTCCAGTTCCAGTGTATGCATTCCATACTGAGGTGACATTAACATCTTCTCCAGTTAATCCTGAAGTTTGACCCGTATTACGAAGATGCCATTGATCATCAAAATTTTCATCATTAGGTATTGAACGAGTAATTTTTGTCGTAGAGACAAGTGGAGAGAAAGATTCAATATTTTCATTCAATAACAGTTTTTCAAGCGAATTCAAAATATTATTAGATGAATCATAGGTCCAGATATATGCTCCACGTAATAGTGAAGATTCTTCAATTTGATTGGGTGCAGAAGGAAATACTTTTTGTTTTTCTATCGTTTTATCTGTTACTATTAGCCATTCTTTTGTTTCTTTTAATTCCTCGGCAGTATATTGCTCTAAATTCGATACTCTCTCAAAGGCTAGTTGTACTGCTATAGAATATGTGGGTATAATTAATTCTAATTCCTCATCAATCGGGTCATAATTAATCTCTGAATCTGCTGAAACTAAGCCTGAAAAAGGTGCGAAAAATAGAATCAAAACGGCAACTATTGCAGAACGCATATACTGGTCGTAATCACTGAGGCTTTAGGTATTCGTTATTTATGCATTAACAATACATCACTCTTTTTTCCATTTTTTAATTTCCATATGAACTTCCTCATCACTCATTAATCTTCTTTGTTTCTTTGCAATATCGAAAAGATGAGCAACTAAATCATCAGTTATCTCATATTTATTCTTATTTAACCACCAAGTAATATTCGAACGTCCACTCATATGCCCAATTCTTATCACCTGTTCTAATCCATAATCTTGTGCAGGTACTCCTGAGTAAATTCTATCTGCTAACCAATCATCACCTTTTTTCATTGCTTTAACCACTGCACTCGCATGAACTCCAGTCCCAGTCTCAAATGCGTCTTTCCCAAAAACAGGATAGTTTCTCGGTAAAGCAACTTCAATATATTCATGAGCCTTTTTCATATAGTCATTCAGAGAAGTCAGGTCGTTACTAATAACTCCCATTAAACTAAGATTAACTAAAGTCTGATCTAAAGGTGCATTCCCTGCTCTTTCACCAACTCCTAATGCAGTTCCGTGTATTACATCGGCACCTGCTTCGACAGCTGCTAGATTATTTGCCACTCCAAGTCCTCGATCTTGATGACCATGCCAATTAACCTCTATATCTCTACGTTTCACTCCTGAATCAGGTATTACTTCTTCTTGAATGAAACCTAATAATTTCTTTACACCATTCGGAGTCACATGTCCGCAAGTATCGCATATACATATTCTATCTGCTCCAAGTTCTATAGCACGAGTATATACTTGTTTTATCTCTTCGGGTTTACTTCTCGTTGTATCTTCTGTAACAAACATTACAGGGATGTCATTGTCAATTGCAAAAGTCACTGCTTTTTCAGCCGTCGATAGAATTCTTTCCATATCCCATCCCTCAGTATATTGGCGAATTGGACTTGTTCCAAGGAAAGCACTTGCCTGTATTTGTCTTTCATATTTGGCTTGAAGATCTACTAATGGCTCGATATCACTAACTACAGTTCTTACAGCACATCCAGGCCTTAGATTATATGAATTTTCAGTCATATGAGCTAGCATTGAATCAATATGTTCTATATGGAATGGACCAGCACCAGGTAATCCTAAATCGACTTTCTGAATACCTAATTTTTCCATATAATCGATTAATTCTATTTTCTGATTTATAGTTGGATTTCTTGCACTAGGACTTTGTAAACCATCTCTTAGAGTTTCATCATCGAACCATACATCATGTGGATGCTGAGATGAAACCCTACTTATTTCATAGTCAATGGTATTCCAATCATAGATTAGTTCTGATTCCTTCATCTCTGACCTCTCCGTTCTTATGATTAGTGGACTAACTACTCGGTGTTTGAATCCATCGGGTTATCAATCAATTTTATTTCAATTTAGCCTATTTTGAAATTATTTTTTATTTTTTTTATCTCGTATGATTAATAATACTACAAGTGCTAAACTTAAAATCGCTCCTTCCGCCCCTATACTGGATAAAACTAGAGCAATAAACATGAATGCTAGATAACTAAGTGATACGAAGAAAGAATAAGATGCAGTCGGCATTCTATTATTTTCATCATTATCTTCCGTCACATCAATCCCCCACACAGTGAATGCATACCAAAAACTTAGAATCCCTGTGTTTAAAATAATTAAAATATTATGTAAATCTAAATTAATAGTTGTCCAGAATTCAATTTTATGATAACTCAATGGAGCAGTTAATGATAATAATATTAGAATAATCGAATAAATCTTCATTTCTACTAAAGTTCTATGTTTTCCTTTGACATTCGGCATCATTGGTACACCTACCTTTTCATATTCTTCAGAACGATATAGTGCTAAGGCCCAAAAGTGAGGGGGTGTCCATAAAAATATCAATAAAAACATAAACCATGGCATGTATCCTCCAATATCAAAAATAGAATTGGTAAATTCTTGGAACGAATCTATAGATATTTCTAAATTTCCTTCTGCAGCACACCAACCAATTACTGGGGGCGTAGAACCAGCAATTCCTCCGATGACTATATTTTGTGTACTCGTTCTTTTTAGCCATATTGTGTATATGAATACATAGAATAAGATACTAAATAGCGCCCAGAAAGCTGCGACCTCATTTGCCATTTGTATTAGCCATAAAGTTCCTAGTAAGGAAATTATTATTCCAAAAATCAATGCACCTGCCGGAGAGATATCACCAACTGCAAGAGGTCTTTTTGAAGTTCGATCCATAATCGGATCAATATCTCTATCGTACCACATATTGATACAATTAGCGCCCCCTGCTGTTAGATAACCACCAATGAAAACGATCAACATATTTTCTAGAGTATTAGAATTTATTTTATTTATTTCGATAAGATCATGACTAAGTATTGCACACATTGCTGTTATTTGTAAGAGTACTACTACTCTTGGTTTAGTCAATGAAAATAGCGTTTTCCCAAGCGCCCTTGTCTCTGACATGTTGACTCCTATTGCCGCTAGTCTTTGAAACTCATTGACCACTATTATCCGATAGTAAATAATTATTATCGTAAAGTGTGACTATCTTTATTGCCAATAAAAGAGTTGTTATTATTATAAATACTGTAGATGCGAGCATTAAATGTAATAACGATAATAACTCGAAAAATGTAATTTCAAATCCATCTAATTTCGCTGAAAGAACATATAATCCTCCCAATCCAATATTAAATAAGTAGAGGGCCGTAGCTAACCAAATCCATCCACGTAGTAATGATCCATATTCTTCATCTTTACTTTCTCTCCAAATAAAATATGATGCAATTATTAATACTATTCCAATTAAACCCACTATTTGTCGATGTATTATCTGTGATTCTGCCTCGAAATTAGATATTTTTACTTCCCATGTACTATTGCATAGTGGCCACGAGTTAGGGAAGCCAGAAACTCCACATCCTTGATTGGCTCCTGGAGTAGTTGAAACAAAAACCCCTACAAATAGAGTGATGAAAGTTCCAAATGATAATAATAGTATCCGATTTTTCCATTTATTTGCCAGAATAGGATCAAATATCAACCAAGCAGGCATTTCTTCTTTTTCTCTAACAGTAGCTAACCAAATCCATATCAAACACATTAAGAATAATAATGCTGATGCTAAATGTAGTGCAACACTCCAATGTTGATTATCCATTTTAACAGTTACAAATCCTAAGAATCCTTGCCAAATTATCAAAATAACCGAGGCTGAAGATGCTAACATCACTTCTTTAGATAACTCTTGATCTTTCTTAACTAACCACCAATTCAGCAATACTAGAGGCCCTAGTATAGTTCCTGCTAGAAGTCGATGAATCCATTCAGTAAATATTTGGAAAGAAGTATACGTGTGACTCGAACCTCTTGAGTCGGTTTCTTCTGGATTTTCTTCAAACCATTCTCTCTGTTCATCCTCTGATACATCGAATCCCCATGTACCAAAACATGTTGGCCAATCAGGACATGATTCTCCGGCATCATAAATTCTGATGACTCCACCAGCAGCAATTACAAGTATAGTTATTCCAATAAGAACTGCAGTTAATTTCTCAACTTTGACTCTTTCGAATCCCACTATCTCACGACCTAATTGCCATAAATATGTTACTTATTCTTCAAGATGTGGTTCTACATCAATTGGTATTCTATGCTTCAAGTATTCTAACGTAGCAATCTTCATTGGGTCAAGGACAACTCTTTCTTTTGCATCATCTACTCCATAAAGTTGGATTAGTTCTCCAGCGAATTCATCTCTTAATTCATCCTCTGATACGAATAAAGGTGCTCCCATACTAATTTGAAGTGCGCGCGCGCCAATTATTCGTGCTTTTTCGAAGCGGGTATGCGCTCTTGCCGGCTTAACCATGATGCAGAACGGCCAGCGACCCCCACATAAGGGCATTGACTGATTAAATGATGCTTTAGAAGCGATAATCAGCCTAACTATAATTTATTTTCTTTCTATTAACATGGCCACTGCGTTGCCTCCGCCTAGACAGATAGTAACAATTCCTTTATTTCCACCCGTTCTACTTAAGGCATTGATTGTGGTCATTAAACAGCGTGTTCCAGTTGCACCTAATGGATGCCCCATTGCTACAGCGCCCCCATGAACATTAAATCGATCTTCTGGTATTTTCAGAGCCATTTGTACTGCTACAGATGCAGCTGCAAAGGCTTCATTATGTTCAACAATATCTATATCCATGATGTTTAATTTATTTCTTTTAAGAAGAGTTTGTACTGCAGATATAGGAGCTACCATAACTCTCTTTGGCTCTACTCCCGATGTAGTATAATCTAATATTTCCGCTAATATTGGCCATCCTTGCTGATTGGCTTTTTCTTCTGAACAAACTAGTACTGCAGAGGCTCCATCTGAAACTTGACTAGAATTTCCTGCTGTTACCTGACCATTTTCTTTAAACACAGCTCTCAGATTTCCTAATTTTTGCATATTTGTACCAGGTCTAATTCCTTGGTCAATTTCTAAATCATCTATTTGAATCACCTCTTGCATAAACCATCCATTTTCCCATGCTGCATTTGCTAGAGCGTGAGATCTTACAGCATATGCATCTGCCTGCTCACGAGAAAGATTGAATTCCATAGCTACAATTTCCCCCGTCATACCCATTGAAGTACCATCAAATGCATCAGTTAAACCATCATGCATCATTACTGAATGTAACGAATTAAAATCAACATTTTCTCCTTTTTTCACATTATTGACGAAATATGGTGCATTGCTCATTGATTCCATTCCCCCTGCTATAATGACATCTGCATGTCCTGAAATTATATCACTAGCTGCTATCATTACTGCCTTGAGGCTTGATCCACAAACCTTGTTGATAGTTGTACATGGTGTTGAAAATGGTAATCCTGCATTTATTGCGACCTGTCTTGCAGGTGCTTGACCTGAACCTGCTTGTAATACCTGACCCATGTAAACTTGATCAATCATTCCACTTTTAGGGTCTAAATCAACTCTCTCCATAAGCTCTTTTACTACCTTCGAACCTAAATCAGTAGCAGAATATTTTGAGAGTGCTCCTCTAAATTTACCCATTGGTGTACGTGCAAAAGCACATATCACAGCTTTGGTCATACCTCATCGAGTGAGGGGATGGTCTTGAATAGTGCGATGAAGAAACTAGTTTTCATAATTCACTATCAGACTTAAAACCATAAAAACTAGGATTGATTAACTTAGGGCGATTCTGTGTTTTGACTAGGATTGTACGGACTGCCCATAAATCTTTAAAAATTCTATATTGCGAAGTTCTATCTAAATAATCTACTCCGCTTGTCCCTCCAGATCCTATACGTCTACCCATGATTCTTTCGACCATTCTCGCATGTGAATGCCTCCATTTAACCATTGATTCTTCAAGTTCAGCAACTGCGTCAATTAGTTTCCTTGGCCATGCAAGAAGTGGTAATTCTCTGTAAGATTCTATGAATAACAAACTTGTTCTTGCTCGGCTAAGTTCACCTTCAGGCATTAGGAATGAGATGGCTCCATCATGTGCAGCCTTGAATCTTGAATTTGCCTTTTCAATATCTGATACACCATATCCTGACATTCTTGCTGCTGCTGATTCTCCCATTGACTTATGTGCCGATAAATGTGCATCTACATATTCTCTAATAGCCGTTGAATCATTTTCTGTCCCATAAATAGATCCCATAATTGGAGTTCTAGAAATCCACTTCATTAATGATTCTTCTAGAGATGGTTTTGATGCAATTTCTTCTAATTCTGCTAGAATAGTGGCGTCATTAGAACTATTCTTTGCTAATTTTCTAAATGTTTCTATAGGGTCCATTCCAAATAATCTATCTTCATTCTTTAGTCCTAGAAGTATTTCGAATTTTCTCATTTGATATGACTCAAATCCTGATGCTGAACCTAATCCATCTCGGAATGACAAGAATCCTTGAGGTGTCAGAGTTTCCATAACTGACCATTGAGCACCCATTAATTTGAAAATTTCAGTAGTTCGGCCTAAATGTTCGACTGCTCTTGGAATATCTTTTTCTGGTACTTGTTCTTGAGATAATATGTTCCTTACTTCCGATAGTTCTCTAATAACTTGCTTAAACCATAATTCAAATGTTTGATGGACTATAATAAAATGCATTTCATCCGAAGAAATCCCTCTTTCTTCTCCCTGCAGACTGAGTAATCCTTCCAATTGCAGATAATTCCCGTAGGTCCAATTCCCATCACTCGTTTGTCCACTCATGTTTGTCCGATAGCGTTTTACTCTTGAATCATTACTGTTGCGACCGTTCCGATTTTTCGATTTTAAAGGTTGCTATTCTCTTCCTAATTCAAATAATGACGCCTATACGCATCAATATGGTAGACTCTTTCGAATATTCTAATAGTTCTAAAAAATTAGGATTTATCTTTTCTCCAGAAATTACTGTTAATGATGATTTATCTATTTTAGTTCCAACATTTGAAGATGCAACTGAATTATTTCAACTAGTTGATAAAAATAGACTTTATCTTAGGAAATGGTTGCCATGGCTTGATTCTAATATGTCAGTAAGTGATGAAATTGATTTTATTGAAATTTCTACAAAGGATAGAATCCAGGGTTCATCTGGTATTTGGTTAATTAAAGAAAAAGGTCAGATCATAGGTAATATTAGTGTTAATTGGGTTGATTGGGATAATAAATCATGTGGTTTAGGTTACTGGATTTCTCAGGATAAATGTGGTGAGGGAATAGTAACTCGTTGTTGTGAATCATTAATTAATAATCTAATTTTTAACAATAACATTCATCGTTTTGTTATCGAAGCGGGAGTAAATAATATCGCTAGTCGTAAAGTTGCAGAGAAATTAGGGATGAGATTAGAAGGTACGATAAAAGATAGAGAGCTTCTGTACGGGATATTCATTGATGCAGCATTATATGCCATAACTACTCCAGAATGGAATCTTAGGACTCAATAGTTTTTTTCATTAGTCCATAATCCTCTATTTCACATCCTCCAGGGGGTAGTGATGCCAATACGTCATCTTGAATTAGTCCTGTAGCCTTGGAAATTTTATTTGCTATAGATTCTTTTTTCTCCCTCCCTGGAGTTATTTTTATCCATTTTTCGAATATATTTGCTATACTTTCAACTGTACCACATATAGGTAATGGTACTCCATTTATCACTCCTATTCCCATTCCTAATTCTAATGGTAAATCACGATGCCATGTTCGTTGTCCTCTAACTACAAATCCTCCTCTTCCTAGTGATTCTCCACTTTCAGTTTGTTTTGACACTTGACTGGGTCTAACATGAAATGCTGTTGCAGCGGCTCCTCCGCTACCCCAGGCACGAGACCAACACACAGCCATTTGCGCGGCCTGAGAAAATATTTTTTCATCTAAATCTCTGGCATCTTCCTTCCCTTCAGCCAAATTTTGTGCAATCTGTAAAGAAATCACTCCTTCGGGTAGATTTGTTATACCAGTTAGAGGCTTGAAGCCATCTTTTAATTTTAATGAACATGAAGGGGCACCATGTAAATCTGCATGGACATAGAGATCGTTTGAATTCAGATGTTTTCTAACAATTGTATCGTTCCCTCTAGCATCTCTACCACCTACAATAATATGTCCTCCATCAAGAATAGCCCACCTATACTTTTCAAACCAAAACTTCTTACTTCTTTGGAGGCCTTTCACACGTCCTGCTGCAACATCTTTTGCTCTTTTCTTATCCTGTCTTGATTTAGTATTTTCAGTGTCTTTTAATGCCTTTTCTGCGCCTTTAGATTTATCTTTTAAAGTTCTTGCATCTTGGAAATATCGTTGAGCATTTTGATGTACTGATTTATTCGCATGTAGCGTTACACTAGATCCAGGTTCACCATCTTCATCGGGGAGGAATACGACAAAAGTACCTTTTTCAGGATTCAGTCTATCAATCCAAGGTATTTCTTGACATTTCTCAGAAACTTCTTGCCAAGTAGATTTAGAAATTTCGTCCTTAAATTGAATCATAATATGTTCTAGATGTGTCCAATTTTCTTGCATCGCTTTCCCTAATTCTTGATTAATAACTGCCTGTGATAAAAATCTATCAATCGCAGTTCTTTGTTGTTCTGCTCTTCTCTCTAACTTTGCTTTTTTTTCTCCTGCATCTTGACCTATGCTGACAAGTTTTTCTTCTTCTCTTCGAATAAATGCAGAAGCATCATGTGATCCAAAAAAAGAATCATATCCTGAACATAGTGTAGGTATATCAATCGATAACTCAGAATCTAAATATCTCAAATCAATTGGTGCGATTTCTTTGATACCCCCTGCTGCGCTATCTTTACTAGATTGATCGACAGTATTATTCCATAATTCAAGAGAATCATTACATTCAAACCACATTTTGCTTGATTTGCTATTTGCTAATTCTTCTAATAGCATCTGTATTGAGTTGTCTAAATTTTCTCTCTGTTCATCAGTAAGTTGTTTAGCCTTTAATTTTTCATCTAATTCAGCAGATGCACAAATAGCACTACCATAGATTCTACCTAGGTTTCCTCTCGCAGCTAAGGTTCTAATCAAATCATCTTCACTTTCATCAAGTAATTTGTCTAATTTATCCCTATTCATTTCTCTTGGATCAACTGCTGCTGGTGGTGGTACATATCCTACGCCTTTTTTGAGAGATCTGCTCGCATACTTGGCATGGGTCAGTGGTTGAATTATTACGTCCTCATTATCTAGGAGTAATACATTTCCATCTCTGAAAAGTTCGATTATTAACTTTAATTTCCCACTTCCATGTTCAAAAGTCATACAAATAATTCTATCAAAACCTAATTGCTCAACTGCGATAAGTCTGGAGTTATTGAGGTGTTTTCTAAGTACCATTGCAAATTGTGATGGTTGTGATGGCATTGGTCTATCTCGTTGTGAAAGGTATAATCTTCTTCCACTAACTATTACTAGATCTGAAGATGGTATCCCTTTAGGGTTCAATCGTATTACAACTTGTTCATAATGAGGCTGATATGCCTTGCGTGCTCTTGATCCTATCATCTTTGAAAGCTCACGCACAATTCGTGCCACGTCAAAAGATGAGGCCTGTTCACGCATGTCTTTTCATTGTCCGGTCAGTGCCATCCTTCATCAGGCAATCGCTTTTAGATATGTGTTGTAATTATATAGATTCATAAAATTCTTCTATTTCTCTTAATACCTCGGGTTCATGGGCATATTGATTGGAAGGGACTTTTATCATCTTTGCATTAGGTATTCTATCAATTATACTTTCGACATCCTCTAATTCATGTAATTTATCTGACTCAGCAGTAATTATTGCACATGGGATTTTAATTTCTGAAAGTTCATTAGATAATGAATATTTCATTAGATATCTTGCAGATAACCGAATTCTCTCGAAATTTTGTGATAGTAACGTTCTCCGATAACGAATTCTCTGACCTTCTTCTTTCACTTTTCGTTCTACTCCCCATATTGCTGTATTAATCAACCACTTCAACGTAAAACTAGGGAATGGCATTTTAATTAATATTCTAGCCCATAGTGGAAACTTAAATCTTTGATTTGGTGCTAAAAAGATTGAACTACGTCCTTCTAATTTTTGTGATTGTAATCCATCAATTAGTATTGTAGATCCTAGAGATGAAGAGAAAAAATCAAAATTATTTTTTAAATCAAAAAATTTTATTATTTCCGCAATATCATTCGTAAATCTATCCATCTGGAAATCATCTACTTTCATTTTCTTCTCAAAAATCGCACTAGATTTTTCTCGAGTTTCAATATAAATTATTGGTCTTCTTCCAGTCCATTCGGATAGCAAAGGTCTCCAACCTTCGAAAACCGAACCCCATCCTGGAACCATGACTATTGGCGATAAATTTCTTAGAGACTCATTTTTAGGTTCCCAAATAAAAACTCTTAATGAAACATTTTCTGAAACTTTAATCAATTGTTCTTTCCCCTCACAATTGGGGAGCAGGGGTACTCCTTCCCAATGTTTTTCCAATTTTTCACATCCATATATTTCGGTTCGAAAATCAACGTGATCTTCTTCCACCACCAGATCGGCGACTTCCTCCACTTGAACGACGACTTCCTCCACTTGAACGACGACTTCCTCCACTTGAACGACGACTTCCACCTGATGTCCTAGTTCCTGTTTTTCTACTAGTTATTCTACGACTTCTTCTTCGATGGAACCATGGTCTTCTGTGCCATGGTGCCCCGAAGTATACTCCTCCGAGTATTCCTCCTCCTCCATGATGGTGGTGATGGATATGGACATCTCCTTCTCCACCTGTTTCATGATATTGGTCGTTATTGCCTTCAAAATACATGAAGAACATCAAACCTAGTATAAGCGGTAATAAACAACAAAATGCAATACCTGTAAGAATTCCCCGTGTATCACTTGGTTCTTCAAGAGTGCTAGTACTTTCATCATCAAGTTTGTACCAAACTTTTACACTAGAATTTAATGGTAGTGTTTCATTCTCAACTTCCTCTAGACAATAGTCATCCCATTCTCCTAAATAATAGCCATCTTCTTCACCAAAATATTCTATTCCTTTACTTACAAATGTATAGTCAACATCAGCTCCGCATTCGTAAGTATAAGTGTATATGCAATCATAATATTCATCATAATATTCATCATATAAACAATCTTCATGCTCTATTTCATCTTCCCACCATTCAGTCCCTTCTACTACTACTCCATCTTCTGTAAAACTCCATGTTTCCTCAAAACTAGGAGTAAATATAGAACCTATAATTAAGCCAAAGAATCCTATTGTAACTAAGATAGTCAGAAATAAGTATCCTGGGTCGTCAGTCATCCAGTCAAATGTACCCTTATTTGCTTGAACTGTAGGTCTTACAGGAGTGGTAGGCGTTGCAGGCGTAGAGTCACCTGCTTCTGTTCCAAGTAATTCTTGATTTATCTTACTCATATTGAACTCATGTTGCGCTTGAGCCATTTCTTCTTCTCTTTTGATTCGCATCATTTCAGTATGGTCGATCATTTCTTCGACAGTTTCTTTTGAGTTATCTTTTTCTCCATCACCCCACCATTTTTCGTCAGCCATGCTCAATCCTCCAATCTGACCTAGGTCACGATAGGTATTCAATATTGGCCCTACTTTCTAGTGAAGAAATATCTATTTTACAAAATATTCATTATTTATTTTTTTTACTTTTCCTGATTTAATATGCCCTTTTAGATGCGATAATGTTTGATCAACTAATAATATCGGATGTGCATCAGGAGTATCTTCATACGCTTTTTCAGCGATTAACTCCAACTTGCCATAATTGCTTTTCACAGCATCATAAACTGCTTGATGCCTTTTACTTCGATGATTTATATATCGATTTAATAACCTTTGAGGGTTCGCTGAGAATGGGCCATGTCCTGGGAATAATAAAGGTGGATTGAGGTTTTTAATTCTCTCCAAACCATCTAGATATTGATTCATATCACCATCACTTGAAGGCACAAGAATAGTGCCAATAACAGCTACATTATCTCCACTAACAATTCCTGCATCTCCTGCTAAACATATATGCCCTGGGCAATGCCCATGAGTCTCCATTATTTCCCAGTATACTGGGACATCTTCGTAATTTAATTCAAAAATATCCCCCTCTTTGAGAATCTTATCAGTTTCACATTTAGGAATAATTTCTAGTGTTTCTTTACTAGCCCATATGGGTGCTTGATATATCTCTGAAATTCGCATTAAGTTTCCAATGTGATCTGGATGTTTATGAGTAAATATTGTAGCAATAATTTTACTTCCTGTAAGTTCTATTTCTTTGACTTTTTTACTTAATATATCCAATGCCTCTTCACTCTTAGCCGCTGGATCTATAATCACTCTATCTCCGCCTGCGATTCCCAAAACATAGCAATTGGTATGTGTGGCTGGTGGTAGTGTTTGAGTAGGTAAAGGTACACATTCTACTCCTGGTGCGAACTCTAAGATATGATATCCCTTTGATGGATTTTCAGATATTTTTTGAAAAGCTAAATCTAATCCACCATAATCCTCAATTGCTTGAGTAATATTTCTAACTAATGTGACTTGAGGTGGAGGTAATCTTACTTCGTGTCTTAGCCAGGTATCTAGGAGTGTTTTCGGTTCCCACCACTTGTATTCATCGAATTCTGTCATTCCTTTTGGGAATCTTGGCTGAATAGTTGAATCTTTTATCGATAAATGGTGGAATGTATTAGTGAATCTTAAAGGGGCAAGAGGTGGCATTGTACGCTCTGCTATTATCTGTGAGTTAAAATTTTCAATCTTTAACAAACCTTTCTTAACTAAATCTCCCCATGCATTCTTATCATTACATACTTCTTCTTGAATTTCTTCATCTACTAATTCTAGAGAACCTTTTCCATTTGGTGAGAATCCAACTTCTTCGACTAATTCTCTCAATAATGTTATTGTTAAGATCGAATCATCTGTATGTGCAAACCAATCAGGATTTTCTTTCGCCACTTTCTTATCGACACGACTCACTCCCCCTCCCGGAAAAGCCCAAAAATCAGGGAATGCAGGTACCTCTGAAACTCGATGACATAGTAGGATTTCTTCTCTTCCAGCATTAATTCTACTAATTATTAGAGATGCTGAAGGTCTAGGTATTGCCACACTAACCGATGGTAACTCCACGCCTTCCGGTAACTCACTCATATACTCTCGAGAAGGTCACTGGTTTCAAACCAGCACGTCGAATGACTCAAGTTTAGTAGGTTGATCGAGTATCATGATTGACCAGGTGACGATAGGTCATAGAGATACTGAAAATGGTTCAAAACTTTTTGAAATTACCATGCCTAGATTTGGCCTAGGTGTTTGGCAAATGAATGATGAAGATTGCAAATCATCTATCATTTATGCTCTAAATCAAGGTTATAGATTAATTGATACTGCAACTGCTTATGGTAATGAAAAGGCAGTTGGTGAAGCGATTAGAGAATCAGATGTACCTAGAGATGAGATTTTTGTGGTCACTAAACTAAGAAGAGTTCACGCGACAGGATATGATGAAACATTACAAAGATGTCATGAAAGTTTAGAACAGTTAAATCTTGATTATGTGGATCTTTACCTCGTTCATGCACCTCCTGAAGATATTTCGGCCAGAGCAGATGTTTGGAGGGCTATGGAAGAGTGTATGAAAATTGGTTTAACACGTTCAATTGGCGTATCGAATTATGGAGTATCTCATCTTGAGGCTATGCGAGATTATGCAACAATCTTGCCAGCAGTTAATCAAATAGAGATACATCCTTGGTTACAAAGACTGGAATTAAGGAAAGCTACAATTGAACTTGGTGCAATACCAATGGGTTATTCTCCGTTAGCGAGGGGACAAAAAATTGATGATATCGGGATCTCAAAAATAGCAAAATCAGTAGGTTGCACTTCTGCACAGGCTGCTATTAAATGGGTTTATGATACTGGTGCAATAACAATACCTAAGTCTAGTAACCATGGACGAATAACTGAGAATCTTAATTCTTTAAATATTGACGTATCTGATTTTAGTGATGATTTTTTATCACTAGATGAAACATATGTCTCTGGCTGGGACCCTACTACTGAACCTTGAGTGATATTATGAAACAACCTGAAACTATTGAAGAAGAATTAGAGATAATAGCTGCTGCTTTAGATGCTGGCATCGATCCATTTCCACCGATCAAAGAATCCAAACCTTGGGGTAAACTTGCTCTAGGTTGGTTTATGGTGATAATAATGTTAACTTGGGTGTCGCAGATATTGAACCGTTCATTAGATCTGTAATTGGTAGTCCCTCCCGGATTCGAACCAGGGTCATGGGATCCAGAACCCCACATGATGGACCACTACACTAAGGGACTAACGACTCTCCGAGATGGCATCTCTATTTCAAGAAATCCGATATCAAAAGTAAATTATTATTTTGTTCTAAAATCTTTATTTAATTGTTCAAGACTCTCTTTACTAGGTCTCAATTCTGAATCTGGAAGTTCCATTAAAGGAGTTTTGGTTAGACCTAATGTTTCAGTTGCAGTTTTTTTATTTGGATTATAATATAGTAAACCAGTGACGTGTCTACCTTCTTTATCAGCCTCATGTATCGCTCTCAATGCTTCTACCGGTTCAGTTGGGTCATGTTCATTACCAACAGTTTGTAATCTTAATAATGATCCATCGAAAAGTTTGATTTCTTTGTATTCTCCAGCTGGTACTTCAACTGCTTCTATGGGTGAGAAATGTGCGATATAGTCAACAATATGTAAAATTTCATCATTTTCTTTAACATAATTATAAGATTTATATGATTCATCATTGTTAGCAAATGTCACGCAGGGGGATATGACGTCGATAATTGCCATACCTTTGTGACTCATAGCAGCTCTTAGCAATGCAGTAAGTTGTTTTTTGCTTCCCGAAAATGATCGTGCTACAAAACTGCACCCTAAATTTACAGCCATTGCACATAAATCGATAGGTGGCTGTTCGTTTGCAGTCCCCTTTTTCTTCTTAGATCCTTTTTCAACAGTTGCACTGTATTGACCTTTAGTTAGTCCATAAACACCATTATTTTCAATAATATAAACCATATCTATATTTCTTCGAATAGCATGAATAAATTGTCCAATACCAATACTTGCAGTATCTCCATCTCCTGAAACTGCTAAGAATGATAGGTCTTTGTTAACCATATTCGCCCCAGTTGTAACTGATGGCATTCTTCCATGTACTGTGTTAAATCCATGGCTTTTTCCAAGGAAATAAGCAGGAGTCTTTGAAGAGCATCCGATTCCACTCATCTTAGCGATTCCTTCAGGTTTTATTCCATTCTCCCAAGCAGCCTGAATAATCACATTTGATATTTGATCATGCCCACAACCTGGACATAGTGAAGATTTCCCACCCTTATATTCTGATTTTTCTAAGTCAATCACATTTAATTTTAAAATGCTCATTATATCACCTCTCCTAGGGTTTCAAGAATCATATCTGAATATACTCTTGCTCTTGGTGGTAGTCCATCGCTATATGCGACACTTTGTATTTTCGACAACAAATTGACTGGTAACTCTTTTCTTAGTATACCAAATAGCTGTCCATCTCGATTCATTTCTAAAACAATCACTTTTTCATGTTCTTCAATAAACGTATTAACTTTCGAATGATAAGGTAAGGCACGAATTCGGCATGTACTTACCGATAATCCAGTTTCTTCCAACATGTCATCTATTTCAACAATAGTATTTTCCATTGAACCATAGAATATAATTCCAATATTCTTTTCTTTTTCTTCTCTAATTATTGGCGCTGGTAGTATATCTCTCGCTCCTTCGATTTTCCTTTTCAGTCTCTCCATAGTAGCATGATAAACTTGAGGGTCTTCGGAATATATTCCTTCTTCATCATGGCCTGTGCCACGATAAAGGATAGGGTCTAAACCACTACCTGGTAGAGTCCTGTAAGCAATCCCATCTCCATCTACGTCCCTATAACGTCCATAATTTTCTATTGCATCCATTTGCTGTTGACTTCTAATGACTTTACCTCTATCCATTGGTATGTCAGGATACTCGAATCCTGCTGTACTCCATCGATTCATCCCTAAATCTAAATCTCCAAATCCGAAAACCATAGTCTGGAATCTGTCTGCATAGTCAAAGGCTCTCCAACCAAACTCAAAACATTCATCTACAGTCCCAGGTATTAATACAATATGTTGTGTATCTCCATGACTCGCCTCATAAAGCATTGATAAATCTCCTTGCTGAGTTCTCGTTGGTAGTCCAGTTGATGGTCCTACTCTATTTATGTCCCATATTACCCCAGGTACTTCTGAGAAGTAAAATAATCCAATGAATTCTGACATTAAAGAAATACCAGGGCCACTGGTACAGGTCATTCCACGTCCTCCTGCCCATCCTGCACCAAGTACCATACCTGCTGCTGCTAACTCATCTTCTGCTTGTACTACTGCACATGTCGTACCACCATCTTCGGCTTCACGAAGTTTTGGTATCCAACCGATTATAGATTCTGCTACAGATGAAGATGGCGTAATTGGGTACCATGAAAGCATATTTATTCCTCCATATATGGCCCCTAATGCAGTTGCTTCATTTCCTTCTATGAGGTATGAATTAGGGTCCTTTTCTCTCGCCTCTACTAGATATTCCGATTCATAATCCCAATTTTCTTCAGCAAATGCTTTACCCTCAGAAATAGCTTGTAAATTCCATTCTATTGCTTTTTCTTTACCTCCAAATTGTAGAGTAACTGCTGCTTTTATTGCATCATCATCAATTTTTAGTATGTGCGCCAATGCTCCAACATAATACATATTTGCCATTAGTTTAGCCATTTTAGGACTTATTGAACGTGCCATTTTAGTCATTGGCATAGGAAGTGCTATACAATCATCTCTTTCAACTGGTAATTTTGCATCTTGATTGTATATGATCACAGTTCCAGGTTCTAAATTATTCAAATCTTTATCCCATGTGTCCTTATTCATCATTACTTGTATATGTGTATAATCACCTGGTGCTTGATACCCTGCATCACTTGCTCTTATTATGAACCAAGTTGGTAATCCAGAAATATTGCTTGGGAATAAATTCTTGCCACTTACAGGTACACCCATTTCATACATTGAATGTAATATGATGAGATTTGCAGACTGAGAACCTGTTCCATTTGCTGTTGCTATATTGATAGTAAAATCATTAACTCGAGGGGTCATTATTTCACATTCTCCATTCGTACCGTAGCCCGTTAGGTGCTTGCGTGAGTCATCTGCCGTGGCAGACCGGTATTATGCATTGCCGTAGACCAATCCGTAATTTATTGTATAAATTGACAAAACAGTCTCCGTTGTGGTTTTTTATTAGATTGCTGTCCGAGGTACATGCCTGTCTCCGAAAAACTGCAGAAAGCATGGGATAATGCGAATACTGAACTTGAAAAAAATAATGATCCAGATAAGGCTTTAAATATCCTTAGATCTGTGGCATGGGATTCTTGTGTAGATGCTACACAGCGAGCCAAAACAATGTCTAAAGCCGCTAGTATTTATGTAATCAAAGCGGATCTAGATCCATCCTCTCGTAGAGCAAATTTAAAGCGTGCATATAAGAATTATTCTAATGCCCTCAAACTTGACTCGAAATCAAAAGAAACTGTTCGTGAGAGAGGTAAGCTTACTTCGATCATGGACCAAGAAGGAATCTCTATCGGACAAAGCTTCCAAGTGATGGATAACGGTAGTCCTACGCCATTAGGTTTACTTGTTGGTTTAGTAGCAATTCTACTAGTATTATCTTCCGTTAAGGTTCTAGCGGATTTTATGGATGAGCAATCGGTTTCAGGGACTGAGGCTACAATGGAGATATCTTACGTTCCTAATGGTATGACTGAAAATGATAGAACTACTGCAACTATTGTAATTGATTTATACTCTAAAGAGGCTCCTGATCATGTTGAGAACTTTATAGGATTGTCTCAAGAAGGAAATTATGATGATACTATATTTCATCGAGTAATTGATGCTTTCATGATACAGGGTGGAGATTTTGAATCTGGAACCGGAAGCGGTGGATATGCATACAAATGGTATGGCTACTGTGATGGTAATGCTGAAACAAGCTCAGCTGCATGTGCTGAGACATCTTGGACGATAGGTGATGAAGCAGATAATGGATTGACTCATCAACCAGGTGCTCTTTCTATGGCTAAAACGAGTGCTCCAAATACAGGTGGTAGTCAATTTTTCATAGTACCATCGGATAGTAACCCCTCCCATCTTGATGGTGTCCATACAGTATTTGGACAAGTTTCTAGCGGCCTCGACGAAGTGACCGCAATCAGCGATGTAACTACTGGTGATAATGATAGGCCAGTATATGAAGTACGTATTCTTAAGGTTACAATTTCTTAATTAATTATTTAATTAAGAGGTGTTTTTGAGCCCATAGATTAGACATATTCTTGTGCTGTATCTCAGCGGCTATAATCATGGTTGCCGATGATTTGTTCTCTGCGAAGTCATTATTTGACACATATTCTGGCGAAGAAGCCTCATTTATGTCACTTAAGAAACTCGAAGAGCAAGGTCTTTGTAAATTAGATGAACTTCCCTTTACAATTAGAATATTGCTGGAATCAGCACTTAGGAAATGTGATGGTTTTCTTGTAACCAAAGATGATGTCAAGAGGATAGCCGCTTGGTCACCAACTATGAATCCTGAAGAAATTCCCTTTAATCCTAGTAGAGTAATCCTTCAAGACTTCACTGGCGTGCCTGCTGTAGTTGATATTGCTGCACTTAGGGATGCTATGGTGGAACTGGGCGGAGATCCAGAAAAAGTAAATCCTCAAGTTCCGGTTGATTTAGTCATCGATCATTCAGTTCAAGTAGATGTTTCAGGTTTATTTGCCGATGCTAGAGAGCAAAACCTTGAGATAGAGTATAGGCGTAATATGGAGAGGTATAAGTTTCTCAAATGGGGGCAAATGAGTCTTGATAATTTCCGTGCAGTTCCTCCTGGAAGGGGTATTGTACACCAAGTTAATCTTGAATGGATTGCAAGTGTCGCTCGTTTAGAGAATGATTTATGGATTCCTGATTCATTAGTAGGTACTGATTCTCATACTACTATGATCAACGGTCTTGGAGTTCTAGGATGGGGAGTAGGTGGAATAGAGGCTGAAGCCGTTATGCTAGGCCAACCTATCTACATGCTTTTACCTGAAGTAGTTGGCTTTGAATTAACAGGTTCTCTAGCTCCTGGTGTAACTGCTACTGATATGACTTTGAGAATCGTAGAAATACTGAGAGAACATGGAGTCGTATCGAAATTTGTAGAATTTTACGGTTCAGGTATGGCTAATCTTAGCCTTCCTGATAGGGCCACTATAGCCAACATGGCTCCTGAGTATGGGGCTACTTGTGGTTTCTTTCCAGTAGATCAAACTACTCTTGATTATATGCATCTTTCAGGTAGAGAAAGCTCTCACATTGAGAATGTTAAGAGATATCTAAGCGCTCAAGGGTTGTTTCATACAACTAATACTCCAGTCCCTAAATTTACATCTTCAATTACATTAGATTTGAATACTGTTGAGCCAGCCTTAGCCGGCCCTAAGAGGCCGCAAGATCGTGTTGACTTATCGAATATGAAAACACATTGGGCTGAAAGTCTTAATTCTCCATCTGGGCATCAAGGACATGGTATAAATCCGATGAATAATGATGATTCATCATTTCTCGAAGATAGAGATGTAGAACTCCAGCATGGAGATATTGTAATTGCAGCAATAACTAGTTGTACAAATACTAGTAATCCAAGCGTTATGTTAGCCGCAGGTTTGTTAGCTAGGAATGCTCGTCAAAAAGGGCTTGAAATCAAACCTTGGGTAAGGCCTAGTTTAGCTCCTGGCAGTAGAGTCGTGACTGAATACTTTGACGCAGCAGGGTTAACTGAGGATTTATCTGCTCTAGGATTTAATGTAGTTGGGTATGGCTGTACTACTTGTATTGGCAACTCAGGGCCTCTTGATGAGGATATTGAAAATGCAATAGATGAAGCAGACCTTATTGTCGGTAGTGTCCTCTCTGGGAATCGTAATTTTGAAGGCCGTATTCATCAAAAAATCAAAGCGAATTATCTTGCTAGCCCTCCATTAGTAGTTGCATACGCCCTAGCAGGGACTTTGAATATTAATTTGCAAAAAGACCCAGTAGGTTATGATTTAAATGATGAACCAGTTATGCTTTCGGATATTTGGCCTACTGATGAAGAAATACGTGATACGCTGGCTAATTCACTAACTCCAGAAATGTTTAGAGAAAGATATTCAGATGTGCTTGAAGAGCCAAGGTGGGATTCAATACCTACTCAGGCATCTGCTTTGTATCCATGGGATATTGATTCAACTTATGTTCGCTTACCATCATTCTTTGAAGGAATTAAAGCTGAACCTTCACCTATCAAACCAATCAAAGATGCTCGAGTATTACTGAAATTAGGTGATTCTGTAACGACAGATCATATATCTCCAGCAGGAGCATTTCCTCATCATGGACCTGCCGGTCAATACTTAGTTGAGAATGGTGTAGAACCCAGAGATTTCAACTCATTTGGTAGTCGCAGAGGGAATCATGAAGTAATGATGAGGGGAACTTTTGCAAATATCCGAATTAAGAATCAAGTGGCAGCAAACACAGAGGGTGGTTGGACTACTCATTTCCCAACGGGAGATGTTATTTCAGTCTATGATGCGAGTCAAAGGTATCAATCAGATGGTACTGATTTAGTTGTTTTAGCAGGATCTGAATATGGTACTGGCAGTAGTAGAGATTGGGCTGCTAAAGGTACTCTTTTACTGGGAGTCAAAGCCGTTATTGCAACATCTTTTGAGCGTATTCATCGCTCGAATCTTGTAGGTATGGGAGTTCTCCCTCTAACCTTCATGGATGGCGAAGATGCAAGTACTCTCGGCTTAGATGGTACTGAAAGTTTCAACATCCCTTGTGATGAAGAATTAATACCTTTATCTACTATTAATATTAAAGTTAAAAAGACGAATGGTGAATCTATAAATTTCAGTGCAGTAGTACGTTTAGATACTCCAGTCGAGGTTGATTATTACAATAATGGTGGTATATTACAAACAGTTTTACGTAATCTAGCAAAAGAGTGATGTTGAAACATGATGTTTTACCTGTAAGTAATGTAGCGTGGAATTGAGTATGCAGATGAGAAGTACAGTTCGATTTCGATTTCGTTCACCTGAGGATGGAATTGATATCGTTATTGAGGGTGAGAATCAAGTTGTTGAGTTTTTACGCGAAGAGTTAGGATTACAAGGACGAGTTGGTTTTATTCAACCACTTAAAACTAGAATAATTGATGGTCAAAAATCTGAATCAGAAATTTCTAATGGTGATGATTTAGGGTTATCAGAAGATTTTACTGAAGAAAATAAATTACCGGGACCTACTCCTGACCCTACTAGTATTCCTGCAGTAGTTCGTCGAATTGGTGATCTCGATATCAAAAATAAGATTTCAGAACTTGATGGGCCTTCTCGAACCGAACCTCAGTTAGAATATATTCGGGAGTTTCTTGATTCATTAGAAAATCCTCCTGAACCATTATCAAATAATCTTTCAGGAGATCCTATGGCCGAGGCTTGGTTGCAGATATTATTGACTCTTGTTGTTCGTGAACATGGTCAAACATCACTTCCGATTAGCGCTATTGAAGATCTCATAGGTGAGAGGATAAATAGAGAGGGGCCTGAGTTAGAATTATTTCTAAATAGATTATGGATTATGGGTAGATTAGAATTGATATATGGTGGGGCTGAAGTTCAATATGCACCTAATCCTAGCTGGTTAATATCTCAATGATTTTCATAGATATAAATTAAGATCTCAGAGGATTAAAATGATAATTTTGTTATCTAATTCCAAACTATTGTATATATGCAACTGTAATCATGGTAGATTATGAATAAGAATGAAGTAGACAATTTATGGGAAAAATTGAGTCATCAGTTAGATACATTATTTGTGAATTAGGTTTGTTTTTTCTTACTGAAAGAAGATTTGGCTCTTTCTTTTATCTATTTCTTTTTTCGAATGCCATACTCATAAAAAAACCACAAATACATTTAAATTTTCAGTTTTTGTACATTATTAAACTCCTAGTGTAGTAGTGGATTGATAATCGTGTGGTAATAAGTGCTAAGAATGGAATGAAACTCCGAAGGAGTATGCTGAATAACCTGAACAATGCGAATAATCAATCCGCCAAGAGTCGGAAAGCCTTACTACTTGTCTTCTTATTCGTAAGTTCTCTATTCGTATCGCTAGTTCCTGCAGTATCTGCATCTCACATTACGCAGTATGCGGTACAAAGAGATCCTTCTTATATTTCGATAGGAGATCTTGACTGTGATGGGCATAATGATATTGCCTCCGCTAGTACGATGGGACTTTTCATCACGGTATTATATAATGATGGTTCAGGGGGATTCGCAGATAGGCAAGACGTATTCATATCAAACAATGAATCAAGAAGGGCAGGTTTCGTTGACACTGCCGACGGAACACGCGTCGAAGTTGCGGATATTGATGGTGACGGTGTAAATGATCTTGTTTACTACCAACAAAATATTAGATTCGTAGGAGAATCATTCGTTCGACCGGGTAACCTTACAGTTTTATGGGGTGATTGTAGCGAGAGAGTCAATCTTTGGAGCGATTCAGAAATAACAGTTTCTAATCCATTCCTTTCTGATATGGAAGTTGCAGATATTGATGGCGACGGTAATGCAGATATTGTCATGGTTGTTAGAGATGCTACATCTACTAATCAATATATTCAGGTATACAAAGGTCCAGATCCAACCTTACTAACTGCTCAACAAACACTTGCAGTTCCCTTAACTAACGGACTTTACACTGATATGATGCTTGGTCATTATGGCGAAACTGTAACTGGTGGTGGATTCCCTGGTGGTGGTGGGATTGGAGATTGTGAAGATCTTGATATTTGGCTATTAAGAACTCCTCCCTTCAATACAGGAGTAGGTATATCTGTCGGACATTATGATAATATGACAGTACTTGAATACGATTGTCTTCAAGGACAATTTCCAAATCCGTTGACTCCTGGTGCACAAGGCGTCCATGAATTCAAATTAGATGCAGAGCACAATGAGCCATTATATGGAATCGATATCAAGGATACTGATGGTAATGGAGAAATTGATTTAATCGCTGCTATCGATGGTTTAACTGGTAATGTATCTTATGCTTTTGGTTCAGGAACTTCTTGGACGACACAAAATTATGCATATTTAGGTGACTTTAAAGGGGCTTCAATAACAATTGAAGATGTCAATAATGATGGGAAGTATGACTTTTTCGTTCCAACCGAATTAACTTTGACACGGATTCAAGATTCCACCTCTCAGAATCAAACTTTCCTTTTACTTGACAATCTAAGAGAAATTAATTCTGTGGAAATTATTCTTGGTAATGCCAATGGTGTAGGCTATCTTCCTGCGTTATCCTTTGATGTGGGTCGTCGACCTACAATGGCGCAACCTGGGCAATTACAGGGCGGTGAAGATAGTGCATTTGAGATTGTAATAGGGCAACGTGATTATGCATATCGATTTGCTAATAATGCAATGTGGCTTGATACTCAAGGATGGCCTGGTGCAGGGGATTTCCTATCTGTTCTATCCCTAGATAACGAGGATGTTGGTATTACTGATGTTAGTGTGGCTCCTGCATCATTCAACCCTGCTACTGGAGCAGCTCAGCTAGGTGAAGGCGATAGATACGTTAATGTTACAATTAAGAATACTGGATTAAATCCAATTTCTGGGAGTATAGATGTTGATCTTGAAGTTAAAGAAGTATTAGGTGGTGACGATACAATCGTATATTCTAATGATTTCGATGGTAATGAAGATAAATCTAGTTGTAGTTCATGTAATTGGGTTAAATATTCGTATACTGGAGAATACCCGGAAGGTCAATCCTCATGGCATGAAGAAACAAATTCTACAGTAGACCAGAATGCTTCATGGTATGAAGCTGATTCAAATCCTACTGATTATTATTGGGCAGGACTAGACTATCAAGGGACTAATGAATCTGATTCTGGATATTATAATCATCAAGATGAGGCAATCATTCTTGAGAATGTTGATTTGTCTGGTTCTGATGCGGCTTATCTTGATATGTGGGCGATGTGTAGTGCATCTTTCTTCCAATTATATTTAGCCGAACAGTTCGATGTTGTTGAACGCTGGTTATATGAAGATTCTTGCAGCGTTGAAGTTTGGAGTGACGGTAATGGTTGGGAACAAGTATTCTTCTCTGGTGGATGGGATACTGACAGATATTTCCGATTATACTATCAAGGAGTTGATCCTGAATATAATACATACAACGGCGATGTAGCGACTGAGACTCTGACTGGTTGGATGAATTTTACTGAAGATGGTTCAAATTCCGAAGATGTTGAGAAAATAAATTCTATTGATTTAACACCTTATGCGGGGGAAACTATCGATATTCGATTTAGATTTAGAAGTGGACTTGTTGGTTCTGTAGGACCTGATGGAGCATCTTACGATACTGGTTTAGACGGTTTCGCTTTCGACAATATTTCTATCCGAAAGAGAACTGTTAATTTTGGATCTGAAGCCTTAGTAAGTCAAGAAATTTCATTCACAAATTTGGGCGCAGGTGCTACAAGAGATGTTTCATTAACTTCAAATTTCATTGATAATAAGACCTACTATATTTCTACAACTCTAGAAAACCCTAGTGGTTTTCAAAATTTAGATGCTACAAATGATGAGGTCAAATTTCAGTTGACAGTTGACAATCTTTACGACCCAGGAGTAGCCGAAGAAGCATGGGTTGATTTAGAAAATGGAGTTAGATATGCTTCAGGACCTAGAGATATTAATATTAAGGTTCAGAATTATGGGAACACAGTTACTGATTTCCAACTTGAAGCTAGAGTCCGTAATGCTCTTCCTGACTTAGTCGCTATTGAGGATTTCTCTTTTGGTAATCCAGCAGATCAAATTTGGGAAGATGATGGTAATGAAAATGGTAGCCGTCTAGATGATTCTAGTGGTTCTAATGGAATGCTTCCACAAAATCAAGGAGTATTCAATAATCATGCTTATTGGCTAGGTCATCCAGATACTGGTTATGGTGATAATTGGAATGAAACATTAACAATTTCTGATATTCCAGTAGGAGCTGATGGAGCTGACTTTACTTATCTGACCTTTGATTATTATGCAGAAGGTGACTATCTGAAAGATAGTGATGGTAATATTCTCGCAATTAGAGATGCAGCCCAGTTAGAAGTTTCATGGACAAAGAATGGTGAAAACTTCAATGGAATAATATTTGGTAGTTGGACAGACCTCAATGAAAATGGGCCACGTCCTTTCGATAGATGTGAGGATTTCGACAATAATGGGTATGACGAAGTAGAATATTTCGGAGATTTCTCTGATAGAGTAGATTCTGTTGTTTGGTTTGATTCTGAGCAAATTGTTAAATCCGTTACAGTTGATATGTCAAATATTTTCTTACAAAACCAATCTAGTGATAGTACTTTCGAATGGCAAGAAGAGTGCACATCTCTTTCTGGCTCAGATGTAACATTAACTTGGAGATTTTTGTCTAATGATGATGGTGTGAATGGTAATGCTGGTTCTGCAGGATTTGCTGTAGATAACATAAGAATTGAAGAATTTACTTTTGAGGATGATGGTAATTACACAGTTGATGTAACTGGTATGGATGCAGCTGAACGACAAATTGTTACTATTGCTAATCATGACTTCCAAAGCGGCATTTACCGAATTGATGTCAAAACGTTGTTCAATAATACAGATCCTTTAGATAAATGGTATAACCAAACTGAAGTTAATCTAGCAAATAATTTTACTACCATAATGTTCAGTATTGCTAGTGCCGATATTACTTTAATGCAACCTGATATTCTTGATTGTACAACTGATATAACTTATGCATGTGTATATTCTACAAATAAGAACTTACAAGGATATGGGGAATCTTCTCATGACTTTGTTTTGCCATTATTAAATGGAGTTATAGAAGCAGAATATGAACTAACTATGAGAGTTGTAGACGAAGATACTGGTCAAACTGTGTATGAAGAAAATTCGGATAATGGTCCATTTGATTTAGTTCCACATGAGAGATCATGGGCTAATTGGACTGCACCTTATTCTTCATGGTATGATGGACATACTTACAACATTAGTTTCTTTGCTACTTTCACACAAGACGGTAATAGTTCTGGTAATGAAAGGTTCTTCGTAATACAATTTTTCGACCAAGTCGATGTTGCAATATTATCTAATCCTACAGATCAAAATCGTCTTCAGCAAGTAAAGAAAGACCTTGATGCGATGAATATGACTTATACTCAATTGAGAGTTAGTGATTGGAATACTTATGCTACTCCTGATTGGATTGAGCATTACAATAAGGTATTACTTCCTTGGCAAACTGACTATAACGTAGTTTACGGGGATTATTATGAGATCATGGATGCTACAAGGGAACTTGACGGTCTAAGCGTAGTTGATGTTTTAGAGAACTTCATGGTGAACGGAGGTACAGTTCAAATGCACCTCGGCCCGTATCAGAATGAATATGACCCGGGTAGACTAATTTTTGATATGGCTATTAAAGATAGAAATCAATATAACTTCACTACTGATAATAGAATTAGTTATGATGATCTTTCTATAGATGACCCATATCATCCAATAATGTCAGGTATTGAAAAAGTTACATTCTCAGGTATCCATGCTGGAGAATATGTTGCAATTGCTGGAATAGATGTTGCATCTCAAGTCCAGTCATACCAGATACCTGCTACATGTGGTGGTAGGATTAGTGTAACTGGAGGTACTTTCCATACACTATTGAGAGATAATAATCAAGGTCATTCTTTAATGTCTCTTTGTAACAAAGGTGCTGGCGGTTTGATTGTCACGACTATTGATGTAGAGAATCCTAGCGTATCTGAATCATATGGTGGAGAAAATATTCCTTTATTGTCGAATATGCTTTCTTATCATCTAACTCCTTATCCAGTTGAATTCGGTATCGCTGGTACTGATTTCGAACTAATCATAAATGGTGAGTCGATTGATATCAATCCTACAACTGGAGCATATCGTGATAAATATATCAAGAGTAATGCTGATTTAGAATTTAACTATATGTCTGATATTAACGGATTAATTGCTGATTGGGATCTTGAATCAGGGAATAATGATTCGGTCACAGGATGGAATGGTGGAGTTCTTGATGCAGGTCTAGTTAGCCATACTAATCAGATGAATCCTTCGATACCAACTATGGGTTCATTCTGTGCTGCTGGAGATTCAGATCCTTGCAGAATTGGTGCTGAGTGGTTGTTAACACTCTATCTTCATGATGAAGAAGGTCATACTAGAATTACTTATATCCGTCTAATTACTAATGATACTCTTGCTGATGACTTTTATCCAATTTCAAATGCTTCTATAGTTCATGACCCTTTGACATCTGAGTTTATTACTCCTGCAGGTACAAAGCCGATAGCAGGGGTTGATTGGCCAGTATACAGAGTTAGGTTATCTGAAACAGGTGAGACTACAATCATATTTACTGGTGAAAATAGTACAGATCCAGATTCTCCTCCTGGTGAGTCTGGAATCGCTCTCTATGAATGGAGGGTAATCAATGATATGCCAGTTGGTGAGTTTAATGATGAGCAGCATGTTTGGCAGAACCCAGCTGCAGTTACTGATGAATGGAGTTATACTTTCAGAAATATTACTGCAAGTTCAACTATTGAGAAAGATGTTCGTGTGGAATTAATTGTATACGATAAGGCTGGTAAACAGACTCAAAATAAATATCGTATGTATTTCATAGTAGTAGGTGAAGATGATGGTGATGCAGAACCAGTATGGTCCTTCCAATCTCCTCGTCCTAGTGACTCACAATCAGGTGATACTGTAACAATAGTAGGTAATATTCTCGGTGGAGCTGAAAATAGTGATGTAATGATTGAAGTATCATTAGACCCTCTGATTTTAGATTATACTCCTACACAAAAAATCACTCAAAAGTCTATTGGTAAATACAATATCTCCGATAATTTAGGTGATGGTGCAGGTTTCTCAATGACTTTAGATATATCTGAATTATATTCTACTACTGGTATTAGTGCAACACTTTACTTTAGAATTACTGAAGCAGATGGAAGCAGATATATGTTAACTGATGAAATTAGTATTAACCTATTACCTAAGGATGCTTGTGAACTTGATCCGAGTACATCAGGGTGTGGCAGTACCAGCACTGGTGGTCTGAACCCTATTATTATCGGAGTTGTAGGTTTTATCGCTATATTAGCAATAGTTGGTGTAACTCTAGTAGCTAGAAACCGCGGTGGTAAAGATTCAGGTGCAGATGTGGTTGAACAGTTTGGTGGTGTCGAGCAAATGGACCCAGTCGAGGCTTATGTTCAACAAATGGTAGCTTCCGGATATGATGAACAAACTGCAAGGCAGTATGCCGAGCAGTACTATGCATCTTATTACGCTCAACAAAAAGAAGGTAATTAGCGCATTGATTTAATTTAGGGTGCGTTAAAACGTACCTTGAATAATGAGTTGCGGACGCCTTGGAATAATGGATACCTCTGGACCCTACACTGTAGCTGATATTTCTCTAGCTGATGCTGGTGAGAAAAGAGTTGCATGGGCAAGGAGCCGAATGCCTGCTCTAGCAGCCCTCAAAGCACAAGCTGAAATCGATAAACCCCTTGCAGGTCAGAGGGTTGCAGGTTGTCTTCATGTGACAAAAGAAACAGCGATATTAATTGAGATAATAGTTGCTGCAGGTGCTGAGATTTCTTGGTCGGGATGTAATCCTTTATCGACTCAGGATGATGTTGCTGCATGGTTAGCAAGAGAGGGATATGGAGTTCATGCTTGGTATGGGCAGAATAATGATGGTTTTTATGAGTGTATTGATCGTACATTAGACTTCAAACCAACATTGACTTTAGATGATGGTGCTGATTTAATTTATAGAGTTCATAGTAAATTTCCTGAATTATCAAGTGGGATTATTGGAGGTACTGAAGAAACAACAACTGGTGTCCATAGACTCAGAGCAATGGCAGACGCTGGTGAATTATTATATCCTGTCATAGCCGTTAATGATGCAGAAACTAAATGGGATTTTGACAATGTTCATGGAACAGGTCAATCAACAATTGATGGGATCATAAGGGCTACTAGTGTTCTTTTAGCAGGCAAAGTTTTTGTTGTTGCAGGATATGGACATTGTGGCCGAGGATTAGCGAATAGAGCACGTGGATTAGGTGCAAATGTCATCATTACTGAGATAGACCCGATATGTGCTCTGAAAGCAATGATGGATGGTTTTAGAGTTATGAAAATGGATGATGCAGCAGCTCTAGGAGATATATTTTGTACTGCTACTGGGATGAAGGACGTAATCGTTGGTAGACACATCGACTCAATGAAGGAAGGAGCAATTATTAGTAATACAGGGCATTATGACTGTGAGATTAATATTCCTGAGTTAGAAGAAAGGTCTATGGAAATTTTTACAATTAGAGAAAACAATGAAGCTTTCGTATTAAATGATGGGCGAACTGTGCACTTACTTGCTCGAGGTCGTCTTGTTAATCTAGCAGCTGCAGAAGGTCATCCTAGTGAAGTAATGGATATGTCTTTTGCAAACCAATTTCTTGCATTATGTCGACTTGCAAAAGAAGGTTCATCATATACTAATACTGTATATGATATTACAACTGAGCAGGATAGAGACTTAGCATCACTTAAGCTTTCTACGACTGGAATAATTATTGATGAACTTACTGTGGAACAAATTAATTATTCCACAGACTATAGTGCTGGAACCTAGGATAACGATTCTAATTCGTCTTCTTCCTCATAATCTTCGATTATTATGGGAGATTGATTCATATCCCATTCTGGTAGTTTGAGGTTAAATTTAGGACTCATTTTCTCACTAGATTCAATTAATAAATCTAATCTTTCAATTACTGCATTACTTCTATTTTTCAGCATCGAATTGTAAACAATGCTACCACGGATGGAATCAGGGATGCATAATTTACCTGATGAAGTTTCATAATCAATTGCTCTATCTATATCTAAAGCATGACGATTTCTCTTTTGTAATAGTCCCATTGAGGCTCTCGTAAGAACTCCAAATGATCCAAGAATTATTAAGAATACTAGTATGAACCCAAATATTGATCCTCCTAAAAATGTCATCGCTATACTTCCAAATATAAATACAATAGGAGCAATAAATGCGATTAACCAAAATGTTGAAGTCAGTGGTTTTACTTTTTTCATTCTTTCAATAACTTCCCATCTAGGATGTTCTGAGTTTTGGGGTCTAAATATCTCTTCTTTTTCCATTTTAGCCGCTCTTTCGACCATTTTTCTTACTCCATCCATCCTCATGGCTTGTTGATTAGATGGAGCATCCATCTCTTCATCTCCTAAATCGATTAATCGTTCAGCACATTCTTCATACAATCCTAGTCTAACTAATATAGAAATCTGCTCAATAATTGGAGTGACATCATTAGGGTACTCTTTCCTATATTCTTCCCACCATTGTAATGCATCTTCAAGCATACCTAGATTATCAACTAATAGCCAACCTCCAATTTTCCATGCTTCTATATTAGTTGGTTCAATAGATACAACTTTTCTTAGAGCTGAAATAGATTTAGCAGATTGCTCAAGTGAAGGCTGGATCTGTTTCCCTCTAGTGGGTGGAGGTAATGACCATGTGGCAATTCCCATCCAAGCATCGGCATGTGTATCGTCAATATGTACTACGTCTTTCGCTGTTTCTATTGCGGAATCAAAGTCACCATTATCTCTGTGTTCTAAGGCATCGAGCCAAATCATTTCCGCACTCTTCGCCATAAACAGCGGTAACTGTTCTACGAAATTAAGCCTCGGGTACAGAGAGTTCGTTTTAATCTCAAATCATCTTCGAGAATTGAACTTTTTATCGCTTCTACCATTGCTAGGTCTTCTACTATTACTAGGTCTTCCAGTACTTTTCCGGCTACTGGGTCTGCGACTGGAATTATTATTCTGACGTTCAGTAGATCTTCGATCAGGTCTTCTCGCTCTAGCCGGTGTATTTCTGCTCCCCTTTGCGCTATCCGGACCTCCCGGTTTTCTTGCATCACAGCTTGAACGATTACAGAAATTTTTACTTGCATAGTTATGATTCTTACATTTCGGGCACATCCAGTCCCCAGGCCTCATATTTGATTCATTATCATCACTTCTTCCGCGATTATTATCACTTCTTCCGCGATTATTATCACTTCTTCCGCGATTATTATCACTTCTTCCA
>CAXDMJ010000009.1:0-37822 GCA_963990035.1 uncultured Candidatus Poseidoniales archaeon
TCAAACGTAGCAAGTCGCCGACCGGCAAGGGGTATTTCAATCTGCCCTACTAACAAGTAGAGCGATTGGGGCGCAGTACAACGATTATGCAATTACAAAATACTTTATCCGAATGAACATTATTTCATTCGATAAAGAGAATTAAGAGCATTGAATCAACACATAAGATACAGCGAGAATGGAAGTCGAATAACTATCCAAAAAGATATTTGAAAATTGGAGGATATAATTATTATCAATAATCAACAAAAGATATTTCATAGACGTTTAATATACCACAAATAGCAATGATAAATATATTTTAAAATCATTAAAAATCTCAATTTGTTTATAAAATATACCTAAGAATATTACCTATAAAAAAGTGAAATTACCTCAAATTAGCTATACAAAAACATGAATATTACAGAGATCGATTACAATAAGTTAATGCCTATAATATGCAAACAAAAACAAATAAATGATATATTTAGGCTACAATAGAGCAAGATTATCCTAAAGGTATTCTCAGTCATTATGCCGTTTAAAAGAGCATTAATATATCGATTAGATTAGACAATATCAGTCTGCGCCAAAGAACTCACGAAGTACAGGATGCATTTCCATTGCCTGTTCTTTTTGAATCTGCTCATAAGTCCTTAAGATAATTCCAACCGCCAATAAGAGTCCAGTACCAGTCGCATTACCAACTGTACCAAGAAGGTCTGCCCCAGATGCCAAGAGACCTACGAAAGCACCAGAGAATAGGGTTACAGGAGGGATATACCTCTCAAGGATTCTCTCTAATACAACAGGATTCTTTCTGAAACCAGGAATCTGCATACCTGTTCTCTCAATTTGCTTTGCAACATCTTTAGCACCCATATTAGTAGTTTCAATCCAAAACTTCGCGAATACTGTTGAACCTGCTGTCATGACAAATACATACACTACAACGTGGACCATAAGTTGCCCCAGGCTATGCCCATAGGCATCACCTGTCTGATTAAGTAATGGCATAAACCAGTCACCTACACCATTAACCATTGAGGAATACCATGCAAAACCATCGGAAGGAGTTGTGGCTCCAACTTCATAAGATCCAAACCAATGAGCCTTGCTAAACGCTCCATTACGACCTAATATTGGCACTGTAGAAAGCACAGGATGACTCCAGAATAGTAGAGTGAACATATTGATATTAGCCAACAAAGCAGCCATCAAAATCACAGGTATGTTACTAGCATAAACAAGACGTATAGGATATTGTCCACGATGACCACGAACCTTACCATGAGTTAATGGTAATTCTAACTTACTTGATTCAGCATATGCAACTACTAGGAATACAATAATCGAGGAAACAAGTGCAGCTATAGGATTAGCATGATTTAACAATATTAATTCGAAACCATTTTCAGAAACTAATTGTGAATTTGTAGCAGTCCTCAACGTATAGAATATCATTGGCAGCGTCCCCGAAGGAGGGTTCTGGAATGAAAGTGGAGATCCTGAGGTCACAGGTAATGGAGACAAAGTACCTACGAATGTTGATTGAGCAACACCTGCTGCAATGAATAATGAGATACCGCTACCAATTCCCCATTTACTTACAAGCTCATCAAGTAAGAATACAAGGTATGAACCCATGAATAACTGTGCAACAATTATTGTATTAGCCCAACCAATACCAAAGTCTAGAATTAGAGTCTCTGACGGATCTAAGAAACCATAAACTTGAGGTATCGATTCAATAGGAATCATAATTAGAACTAATAATTTTTGAACTCCTTGATATAATTGCTTATCATCAGAATCTTGTAAATCTAATTGAATTATTTTAGCCCCTGCGAAAAGTTGCATTATAATTGAACCAGTAACAATAGGACCGATACCTAAGTGCATAATTGAACCTGAGGCGCCTGCCATAATTGCCCTGAATGACGAGAAAATATCCAAAGTAGAGTCTGATAGCCCATATATCATGACATTAGTCATCATAAAATAAATTATCAATACAAGAGTAGTAGTCCATAATTTTTGATTGAAACGCACGTGTCCTTCAGGCTTTGTGATACTAGGATAAACATCAACGAATCGACTTAGACCATAAAGACGGCTGCTTTTTTCACCAGAGTATAATAAACAAGCTAAAGTCATTGAAACTGCTACTCCAAGGAGCGCAACACCGACTAATAAGAAACCAACTGCAGAAGTATCCACCCATCCCCAATAAGCTAAACCGACAACAGACACTAACCAAATCCCTGGTTTAAGAGAACGCCCTATGTAAGGTATTGATCTAATATTTTCTGGTAAATCGGTCATTGCACACCACATGATATAACCAACATACGGTATTGAAACTATGAACATACGAAGTGCATTCATCTGCTCATCTGCAGATCCCGCGAATTCATCAAGTAACCAATAATACAGCATAAACCAATAAAGTCCAGCTATTATCACTGTTCCAATTAAATTCGGCTTTCTGTCGACCATAAGCTACACACCTCTAATTCCAATTCTAATTCTATTCTTCTTCCCATTCAACTTCGCTATCGCCAAGAATTACTGAGCCACCTGCGGCTTCAACTTTCTTAACGGCGAGAGAACTTGCTTCTTTAACTGTAATATTCAGAGCTTTTTCCATTCGCCCTTTACCCAATAGTTTGTCAAAACCAAGAGTAGATAAATTGATTGAATTACCATCTGCCATTTCTTGAACTTCTTGAAGGTTAACAGATACATTTACTACTCTTAGACTAGGGTCTCGATTGAATCCATGCATACCCCAATGTCCAGGCATATATTTGATTCGAGACATAACTCGATGTTTGTTTATTCCAGCATTACCACGGCCACCACGCTTACCTGCGCCACGACCTGCTTTCTTTCCTCTTCCATGGTAGCGAGAGCGACCACGGAATTTATTTGTACGGGATACCATATTTATTCACCTCAGAGCATTCTTCCTGCGAGATCAGATATTGCCTCGCCTCTAAATCCTAGAGCACCACCTATTGTGAATGCTCTCTTGATTCCACCCCAGCCTTTACTTCCGCGTGGGGGGTGTAGTCTGAAAATTGGTTTTAGTCCATCAACATCTTTCATTGTGGCATCACCTGCTGCTATTGCTTTTGCAAATGCAGCTACTGTTTTGTAATCACTAGACGCTTTAATAGTGGCATCATCAACAGGCTTATCGCCAACCATTCGACCTCTTTCTTTCAGAAGAGTCTCGATAGTATCTGCATCTACTTCCCCCCAAGTGATGTAATCCTTTGACTTCTGCAACATACCAGAGTATGTCACTGTATCAGGAATTAATGTTGCATGATTAACACGTGTTAAATTAAGCATAAGCATTGTATCTCGAATTTTCTTTGTAACTCCACGGTCACTTCGTGCTCTAATTACCAAAAATGTCATTGTAACTTCCTCCCTTGGGTGATGTTTAATCTCTGACGATCTCCATCAGTGATCTTAGTTTTGTTAAGTTCGATAAGAGCATTGAAAGTTGCACGAGCGAAATTGATTGTAGTACGAGTTTGTCCTGCTGATCTAGCCCAAACATCTGTAACTCCTGCAAGATTGAGTACACGTCGACCATAATCTCCGATAACTAATCCTTTACCAGCTGGTGCTGGCATCAATGTGATTCTTGTAGAACCTGAACGACCAGTGACTTTGAATGGTACTGAATTACCTGGTCCTTCGGAAGATTCCCAAGAACCATTACCTCTCATAACAGGGATAAGATTTAGTTTAGCCTTATCTATTGCTTTACGAATTGTCCCCGATACTTCTTTTCCTTTACAGACGGCTAATCCTACGTAACCATCACTATTACCTACAACACACAGGACGTTGAATCTTACACGGCGACCTGAGTCAGTCATTCTTTGAATCATGTTAACTCCCAGAACATCATCTGTGAGGTCAGGTAATAAAGCATCTACTATCTCAACTTCCCTTATAGGAAGTCCAGTATCTAATGCTTGTTCATAAGTTAATATTTCACCACTCATAACCATACGACCAAGACGAGTTCGAGGAACCCATGAACGAAGACCAGCTAATGGATCAGGACCTCTTCTAGGACGACTATCAGCACTTGGTTGAACTGGTGCTAAAGCTGCTGCGAGACCAGGAGCTAACTGAACTTCTTCTTTATTTTCTTCATCACTCATATTTATGCCTCCTCTATCGCTTTCAATGAAACCTGTAATTTATCAGCTATAGAATCATCAATATGAGCACCATTTATTCGGTCTTCTTCTGGTAATACTGCATCACCATGAGGAATCTCTAATCCTGCATCGACCATTCCTTTCAAAGCTGCAAACACTCTACTTCCAGTAGATGATGCTGAAAGACCGATGTCAAGAACAGCATTCTCATAACCTGCTGATATGGCATTCTTTGCCAAAGCGTAGCCTGTAAGATAACTAGCAGGAACAGATTTCCTTGAGAGATCTGCTGGCCAAGAATATTTATCCACTAATGTTTTACCATTGACTGATGCAAGAACAAGGTCCCCCTCAGGATTAAACTCAATTAATTGACAAGTAGTTTGAGTATTTGATATTCGTACTACTGCTCTTGGAGTTTCTCCTCTTAACAACTTCATTCTTCGACGATAATCGGTTTCACCTAATCGACGTCGCTTGAATCTTAATCTTTGGTTCTTACCATGTGCCATTATTCATCGCCTCCAAACTTAATACCATCCAAACCCATATTGGTTCGCATATGAGCAATAGAACGATATGAACCACCCTTTGCTTTTCGATAATAATATCTATATTCACTAGGTGTGAGTGTTTCATCACCTCTTAGATCTTTCAAAACTCTACGTTGAGCACGAATAAGGCGCATCCATCGATTTTTCTTAGGATCTCTAGAGTTCCTTGAACCCTTTCTTGAACCAGGGCCCTTACGACGACCCTTTGCTTTTTGATCAGCAGCTTTCCTTGCTCTTCCACGGCTAATTCCTTTAATCGGTTTCGCTTTGATTAAACCGTCTTCTATCAGTTGACGAATATCAGCTTTTTGAACAGCAGAACTTACTTCCTCGAGATAATCAGGATTTATCCATACTCTATGAATACCTACTGTACGTCCTTCTTTCTTAGAAAGAATATGTGCAGCCATCCTCTTCTGATTTGATATAATCACTGTAGATCACCTTTCCTATCAATCTTACGACGATTTAATACACGTAGTCCTAAATCATCAGCACGATCATGAATATTAGCCCTTTTTCGATTACCTACACCTGCACCTATACGGATTGCTTGACGTTCTGGATTGAGACCATCAAGATCACTAGGCTGGTTAACAAGTACATCTTCAAAACCAGAGGGATGAAGTCCGCGTACTGCAGAAATCTTCCCGTAGCCTACACGTACCATTGGAGTGCGATATTTCATATTGAGTCTTTGTTTAGACTGGTAACCCTTAGGTTTTCTCCATCCAGTCCTAGCCAGACGGTAATATCTGTACCACTCTTGACGACGGAACTTAGGTTGTTTCTTCATCTCAGCAGCACGGATTAGTAAATTTGCTTTAGTTTCATCATCTAAGATTGGTTTTTGTCGAGCGGTGTGTACATCTTCCCAATCATCTTCCCAATCATCATCATCTTCATCAAATTCTTCTGAATCAACAGAAGGTACTACCTCAGTTTCAGATGGAGATTCTTCTACATCTTCAACTACTTCTTCTTGTAAGTCCTCATTAGATTCACTAAGTCTTTCAATTAAATCACTTTTTTTACCAGAAACTGGTAAACCAGCTTCCCGTAGTAATTCTTTTAATTGTGCAACAGTCATGTTTTCGTATGCCATACCATTACCTCCTTTATTCACCCTTAGATACGATGTATATTCCGTCCTGGAACACACGCCTATCTCTTTTCTTAATAGCACAAGATCTCTCAATATTCGCTGCAGTTTGACCTACTTTCTCACGGTCTGCACCTTTAACTAAGACATCTGTTTTATTTTCCACTCTAACTTCTACTTCGGAAGGAGACCACGGTAGTTTGGCTACACGCGGAACTTTCTCACCGAATAGATTGGTTACAGTTAATTGATTACCCTGAACTTTAATTGTCATAGGGAAGTGAGAATATACTGCCTTTAAACGATATTCAAATCCCGTATCTATTCCCTTAACCATATTAGTTAAATGAGCATTCCATGTACCCGCTAATGCTCTTTCAGAGCGGCGAGGTAAATCGCAAAATACTTGTAAATTACCATCCACACTTGTGACGTCTACGCGAGGGTGACGGAACTCTCTTGATACTGAATTACCATCTTTTGAAATTGTTACACTATTACCATCCAGAGATGCATTAACTCCATCAGGTAGTGAGATTCTATGTACTATTTTATCTAATTTTACCATACTTATCCCCCCTCAGAAAATATATGCGAGTAAACGCCCGCCTATTCTCTCCTTCTTTGCTTCATAATGGTTCATTACACCTTGATTGGTTGACATAATTAGAAGTCCGAAGTCTTGTGCAGGAAGATATCTTGACTCCCACTTCTCAAATTCTAATCTTTGAACTGAATGTCTTGGTTTGATGATTCCACAGCGATTGATAGCACCGACTAACTCGATCCTATATCCTCCGCCGCGTCCGTCTTCTATGGCTTCATATTCTCCAACATATCCAGATTTCTGCATAATTGATAACATGCTTCCTAGCAGCTTACTAGCTGGGCGTACGGTCACTTCGTAGTGACCTGCGGTCTCCGCATTGAAAATACGGGTAAATGCGTCATTTAATGGGTCAAATTGCATACTCTTCTCACCTCAACTATTCTTTTTGAATCCTATACTCGGAGCGACGTCTCGGAAACACTGACGACATAATCTAAGCCCATGACGGCGTATCATTCCTCGGCTGCGTCCACAACGTCTACAACCGCTTGATCTTCCTATTTCTTCTCCATGATCTCTTGCCATGCTTACTCCTCCACTATTACAATACCGAATTGCTCTACAATCCATTGTTTACATTCATTACGAACTACACGATGATTCCTAGCAACTTTAGTGCTTCTTCGACGACGTCGAGATACACGATGGCCAGGGCGCTCGAGAACAATATTGACATCCATACCAAATATTCCGATATCAGGATCATATTTCTGATCTGGGAAATCAGTATAATCAGATATTCCAAAAGAAAGATTACCTGATTGATCGAAATTATATGCTGGCAGAGTATTCTGACGAATCCAGAATGCATCTTTTAGGAACGAGGCAATTTTATCCTGATTACGAATTGTAACTTTACATCCTATTGGGCCACCGATACGAGTTCCAAGATCACGGTTTGTACTCTTAGAAAGTGTCCTAACTGGTTTTAAGTCTGTAAGTAGTTCAAGAACTTGCTCTGCTAACTGGAGTCTTTGGCCACCTTCACCTACACCAATGTTGATTGTAACTTTAGTAATTCTTGGTTCTAACATTGCATTAGCACTCATTCAACCACCTCCAATGGTATATCTTTCAAATCACCAAGGATGAAAACATAGTCAGAAATTGTACCAAAATCATCGAAAGAAACCTCATTTGCTTTTGATGAACGCTTGATATCCTGGGAACGTACTGTAGCAGTTTCACCAATATGTGACCCGCCTGTCAAGTATGCTAGTGCACCTTCTTCGAATTTGTAATGAGCTGTGATTTCTTGACTAGGTAGAGAAATAACAACACTGTCACCTGAATTATATTCAGGATTAGAATCGAATAATAAATTTCTTCCATCGTGAAGATGAAGTTGAGTTTTACCACCTGAAATTGTAGTTTTTCCCATTACACGGCAAGTTTTAGATGATGCTTGTTTAGTTGAAATTGGCCTATATCTTAGTTTACCATTCAGATCTAATACACAACGGAAATTATTATCTCCAACTGTTAGAACATCCATTAAACCTACACCTCTTCCAAGTGCTGTCTCAATTTTTCCATCTACCTGAATCTTTCTTAAGTGTAGAATTCTCTTAGATTCTCTACGATTGTGTGCTACACCGAGAACATCACGAAGAATAATTCCCATTGGCATACATTTTTCGATACTATGCCCACAAGGATCTGGTTTTTGCACCCAAACTGTTGTTTTTCTTGGCAATGGCCAACTTCTTGGCATCATTAAACGCTTAATATGGCTGCTACTCATTCTTGTCCGCCCCCTCTTTCAATCAATTGCTTGATTCTTACTGGATCTCCTTCATACAATGCTGTAACAACTATGTTAGAAGGATGAATAGGAATTGCTTCTTCTTTACCATCAGCTGTAGTGATAGTTAAGCCATCTACAAAAATACGACCACGAGATGTATCTACACGATTAACTTTCGATTTCAAACCAGCACGTCCTCGTGATTGACCTAAACGCTTGCCCTTAGAATCAGATTTAATGCTGTTTGGATTACCAAAGTCGCCACGTAGAACTTCTACCTCATCTCCAACGCGAACTGTTACGGTTCTAACATTCTGAAGATTAGGGTCGTCTGTAATCAAACGTGCTCGCATACGCTTACGCTTTACATGAATAGGAGCATTGCTTTGGGAAAGACGATTTTTACCAGGATTCTTTGTTGCCATTCATTTCACCTCATACAATTTGTTTCGCAGTAGCTGCGATTCTAGGCCAACGTTCTGCGGCCTCTCTACTAACAGGACCTTTTATGTCGGAACCCTGAACATCTCCCTTTTCATTTGTTAGGACACAAGCATTATCTTCGAATCGAGCCCATGTACCATCAACTCTACGGAATGGTCTTGATTGACGTATGATTACAGCAGTAAATATCTGTCTTCTAGTCTCTGGCGTACCTCTTCGGACAGTTACACGAATCATGTCGCCGACACCTGCAGCGGGATAACGACCAGCTACTCCTCCTTTCTTTAGGACGTTAATTAGTTGGACGATTTTAGCACCAGTATTATCGGCACAATCCATTTTTGCCTGGGTTGGCAATGCTTTAGTTACACGGCTTGAGATACCCTTCATGACTGATCACCTTTCTCTATAACACAGAACTTAACCGTTTTTGAAAGTGGCCTACACTCCATGATTCTTACAGTATCACCAGGATTCAATTCACCGATGCAAGAAGGTAAGTGAGCAGGATATCTCCTTGTACGCTTTTCATATCTTTCATACTTCTTCATATAACGTGTTAATTCTCTTTCAACAACAATTGAACCAGACATATTATTGGAGTATACTTTACCTTCAATAATTTGTCCACGTACTCTTAGACTTCCGTTGAATGGACAGTTTACATCACCATCCCATTCACCTTCCGGCGTTTTTACATCTACTCCGATATCACGCATTTTAGTTTCTCCTGTATTTACGGTTAATTCGATCTTCAGGACGTTGGGTGACCGTGGCACCATCAATGACCTCTTTTTCTGAGTCGAGTATGAATTGGATTACATCTTTAGCAAATGTTTTTTCACCATTTTGTGTTTGTATAATAATTGTATTTCGAGTTTCCTCGAGGACCTTTCCTTGAATGCCGACTAATGTAGGATCATTAGAATCGACAATTGAGATATTTCTAGCTAGAAATGGCATATGGATAGAATTAGTCAATTAACGCACCTCCACTTGATACCCATTTTGTTCGAGAACTTTAGCGGCTCTTTTCTTATGCTCTCCTTGTAATTCAATAGTACGATCTTTTACAGTACCACCAGCAGCACAAGAACCTTTCAGGATTTTAGCAAGTTTGTTTATGTCAATTGCTACATCATCAATGCCTTCAACAATAGTTACCATTTTCCCATACCTCCTTCTTACTACTGAAATTATTGCTTTTTGTTGTTCTTTTGCTATTTCTTGGCAGATACATAATTCATCGGGTAAACCACATAGATTGCATATACCAGCCATTTATTCCTACTCCTGTGAATCCTCATTCATCTTTGTTAGGAGACGTGCTATACTACGCCTTGTTGCCTTGTAAGATCCTGAATCAGAAGATGACCCACCTAGTGCCTGTTGAGCACGTAGTTGGAGCATTTCATCACGTAGTTCAATCAGACGGTCTTCGCGTTGTTCAACGCTCATTCCGTCGATATCTCTAGATGATAGATAAGACATTCACTCTTCCTCCTGAACTTCTTCTGTTGTTTCAATTTCTGCCATCTTTTGCAGTACTGAGTCGACTACTTCTTCTGCAGCAACTTCATCATGGTCTTCACTAGGAGTCTCAGATGGAGCTTCAATCATAGAAATTTCATCAATTGGATCAAGTCCAACTTCATGACGCTCATGAATTTTAATTTCATGAGGTAATTGGACCCCTTTACGCATTATTCTTACAGTACAACCGATTGTACCTAATTTCTTTACACAGGTTGAAAAACCTGTATCCATGAACTCAAGTGCAGTTTCACCACAGAACTTTATGTGACCTTTCTGGAACTTTTCTACACGATGTCGTGCACCAGTGATTTTACCGGATATAATTACTAGACATCCTCTTGCACCTGCATCCATAATATTCTGAGCTGTGCTATGGCCTGCTCTACGGAAGAACCATCCTCTCTCTAGAGAACTTGCTAACCGACTAGCCATTACTTGAGCATTAAGGCGCTGTTCTTCGATCTCAGTTACTTCTAGATGTGGGTTTTCAAGATTAAAATCTTCTTGCAAACGACGTTGTAGTTCGTGAATTACCTTACCACGTCGACCTATGACACGGCCTACTTGTTCAGCGTGTAGTGTTACTTTCGTACCTTCGGGGGTACGTGCGAAATCAAGACCTCCAAATCCTGCACGCTCAGTTTCCTTGAGTAAATATTCTCTAACGAGCTGACGCTCTACATTACGATTAATGAAAGTTCTAATTGTGTTTTGTTTCATAATAGACACCTCAGAATTCTTCCTCTTCTTCCTCTTCACCGAAGTGCTCTAGGAAAATTTCAATATTAACTTGATAGTGATTGTCGGGGGTTGCTCGGCCTTGGGCACGAGGTCTCCAACCGCGATGAATTTGACCACGATGTGATGCTAAGTGAGTAATAGTCATCTCTTCAGGTTCAATTGTATCATATCTTTGACGCGCATTTTCCATAGCGCTATTGATAAGCTTAATGAAAACCTTTGATGCTTTACGAGGAAATTTGCCTGGTCCCATCTTACCTTTTCTATGACCAGCCATTGTATTCCCACCACGGCCTCTCCTTGTACGACGAGTATACGGAATTGCTTTCTTTTCAGCAATTACGTCTTCTAAGTATGAAATTGCATCTGAAGCATTCATCCCACGTAGAGCTTTTGCGATATGTAAGCAATGCTTTTGATGTACATCAACATTCACTGCTCTTGCTGAAACAAGATTTGAACCTTCTAGAAGTTGTGTGTATCCTGATTGTGATTTACCTGTTATTCTACTCATTATCTCACCTCACTTCAATGCTACGTGTGCAGAAGATCTAGTTGCACCTACACCTGGACCGGTGTGAGTTACTGATCTTCTTGTCATTGCAAATTCACCTAATGCATGACCTATCATTTCAGGTATGATTTCGATATTAACGAAATCACGACCATTATGAATTCCAATAGTAGTTCCTACCATCTCTGGAAGAACGTACATTCTCCTTGAATGTGTTCGTATAACCTTGCCAGAACTATTAGATCGAATTTTATCAAGTAATTTCTCGCAATCTAAATTCAATCCACGAGATAAGGTTCTCTTAGCTCGTGATGGCATTAGTGTTGCAATGCAAATTGCACTCAAATCATCCTCTGGAGGATAAAGAGGCATTTGCTTGAGTTCTTCAATAGTGTAACCTCGCCACAAGAATTCTTTCTGACGACGTTCAGATATCTGAGAACGACGCTTTCTTGCTTGTCGGCGAGCTAACTTAGGTGAACGGAACATTTTCTTGGATTTTCTTGCCATAATTATGCCTCCTCATTCCTAACTCTTGTCCTTCCTCGGCCTGTACGCCTTGGTGCGATGTTTCCAACTTTCTGACCCGGAGGTGCATTACGACTTACTGAGTTAGGACCATGAACCGCTTGGTGATTACCTCCACCATGAGGGTGATCTACAGGGTTCATTGCTACACCACTTACAGTAGGGTAGGGTTTACCACGAGCCTTTGCACGGTAATGTGCAGCTCCTGCTTTCATCAGTGGTTTCTCAGTCCTTCCGTGACCAGCAAGTACACCGATTGTCGCTCTACACTTAGAATGTAATTCTTTCAAGCGTCCGCTTGGTAACCTCACACGTACTTTGTCTCCCATACGAGTTTCTAATATGGCAGAGTTTCCACCAGATCGTGCTAGTTTACCACCATCTCCCGGTCTTAATTCAACATTACACACAGGAGTCCCTTCTGGAATTTGCTCAAGTGTAGTAACATTCCCTGGTTTTAATGAAACATTATCTCCAAAAGCAATATTCTGACCTACGGAAATTCCTTCCGGAGCGGCCATATGACCTATTTGGCCATCTTCAAATTTAATTTTCGCAAGCGGGGTTGTATGTACTGGACTGTGGATTAAATCTACAACCTCAGCCATCTTTCCATTAACTCTAGGGAGCCTATTTGCTGCTGGGAATCGGTGACTTGACACCTTATTCTTCGGGCTTGACCCTTTGCGTTGTGATCTTGTTCTCTTACCCATACATATCACCTCAGAAAGCGCCTAACTTCAGCGCTGCCTCCTCTGCATCGTAGCCATCAGCAAGACGAATGCTTGCATGTTTCCCAGTAATAGTGATTTTAGTATTCACCTTTGCTACCTTTACATCCAAAAGCATTTCAACTGATTGGCGGATTTGTTTTTTTGTGGATTCTCTTCGCACAATAAACTCAATTCGATTATTATTTTCTCTGTAATTATTATCTATATCTGCAACTCTTCGAGCTTCCAGAGTCTTCTCTGTGATCCAAGGCATTAAAATTATATCGTAAGGATTAACCATTTTCATCACTCCATTGCCTCTATTGCAGCCTTTGTCCAAACCGTCAAACGACCCACATCTCCACCGGGAGCAAGATCTTCGGCGCACAAATCTTTAGCTGCTACAACATCAACTCCAGGTACATTTCTAGCAGCCTTGTGTAATCCATTACTACATGCCACTACTAGAAGGATACTCTTAGGAGTGCGGTATTTCCTGCCCCTCATTGTCCCTTTACCTGCTCTAATTGTTCTTCCTGATTTCGCACGCTCTAAGTCTTCACCAAGTCCTAAACCATTCATCATAGCAACAAATTTCCTTGTAGAGTTTTGCAAAGGCAATGACTCTACATCGAATTTTTCTACAGATTCTCCTCGAGATTCAGTATAACCATCGATAATAATAGGAAAACGTACTTTGCTATCGAAGTTATGGCCTCTAGATGAAACCATATCAGAATTAATTGTTGCTGCTATAGCTGAATTTCGAGCAATTACTCTTTGTTTAACGTTTAATTTCTGAGACCAATCTTTAGCGACTTTAGGGCCATGTGCTCTACGACCACCACGTGTATGAGGATTCTGTGCACCTGTCCTTTGACCTGTTTTTCTCATGATTCGGGATACACCTCTACCCTTACCCCACCATTCCACAGAATGCTTCATTCCTGCTTGTGGAGCTCTCTTACCATCGTGCTCGTTATGGCCATAGGCTTGCCTTCTGTTAGCGCGTGATGCATGTACAGCAGAACGAACTAGATCCTCTCTTATTTCACTTTCAAACATCGAAGGTAAAGTTAGGTTTTTCCCATCTGTGGCTTCTACAACATATGATTCTGCGAGTAGCCCAGCGTCTAACTCTTCTTGTTCAACATTGGATACTAAATTGTAAGTTTTGACCTTCATGTATTCAGACCCCCTGTTTTGATGACGTACTGACATATGTCAAATCGACTTCAGGCTTACTAGCTCTAGGACGGATAGCGTCACGGAATCTCAACATTCTCTTTGCCGGACCCGGTAGACTGCCTTCGATAATCACATAATCATTGGAAACTTCACCATAGTGTAAGAATCCACCTTCAGGCGTAATATCCGATTCATCAGGTTGTGAAATTCTTAATACTCTTTTATTCAGTTCAGTTCTCTGATGGTAACCTGTTTGACCAGCCTGTCGAATTGTTTTCCTTACATAACCTGTACCGAAATCTCCCATATTTCCACCTTGTCTTCGGCGCTTACTATTTTTGTGACTCAATAACTTAATTCCCCATCTTTTGATAGATCCTTGCCATCCTTTTCCTTTAGTTACCCCTATTACATCGATTTCTGTACCTATATCGTATACATCGGATACAGATATATGGCCTCCAAGACGTTCTTTCGCCCACATTAATTTCTCATTATTGTCTCCACCTACGAGACCTACTTCCATAATTTCAGGAGTTTTACTACTAATGCTCTTAACCATAGCAGGTTGTGTTGCAACTATTAGCCTAACATCACATAGATCTGCACTAACTAAAGCTTCGAAAGCTCCCTCAGAAGAACCTTCACTGCGCCCTGGAATCCTTCCAGCACGCTTCTCTGGTTTACGACCTTCATCAGCATCGCGCTCACCACGTGACTGATTCGCAAACCTTGGCATTAGACCTTGCGGCCCATCATCTGAAGGATTGATCCAAAACTCACCTGAGGTTTGCATACCGTATGGAGTCATTTTGTAACCCCTTACTGCTAGAACACTCATTGGAGGTGCTTCGACAACAGTGACTGCCTTCCTTACCTCTTGGCCTGCGGATGTAGAATATGGATTATTGTCTCGGATGAGCACATGTGTCATTCCGGCTTTCCAGCCTGCAAATCCTTGCACTCTAATCTCCGATGATTCAGTTTTAGGCCATGATGTGATACGACCATACGGTCGAATAGCCCTTTTTCTAGGGCTAAAGCCCATGCTACCACGGCGGGGTTTACTACGGTCAGCCATTTTTGCGTCCTCCTTTGTTTTTAACCAACATTAAGCCGCAGTGCGGCTTTTTGCCGGGCCTTCAACGCTAAGGAGATACCGTGACACCGAACCAAAAGCGCGATTGTGCTTTTGATGTACGGGTTGCTTGTGCATTGCCCTATGGTGTCTGGTATCTCACGTCTTGAGCGGCCCTGCGACCTACCATCCCTTTATCAAAGAATCGGGAAGCAAATATTCAACCCACACCATCATTAATGAAAAAGGCTGACAGTGTAACTATTTTGAACCCTGTGCTTGAGGTCGTTTACCTATGCGACACGCTGTCCACCATACTGGACTCATTAAAGGGGTTGTAGAGGCACGAGCATATCAATTAGAGGCCGTAGATGAAGCCCTTGCTGGTTCCATGCTCCTAGTACTACCAACTGCAGCAGGTAAAACAGCAGTTGCATGGATGGTAATTGCAGAAATAATGCGGCAAAAACAGGGATTCGTTCTTTTTATAGCACCGACTAATCCATTAGTAGATCAGCATATCAAAAGTCTAGAATCCGTCATTAAGGGTGTAAAAGACTTCAACTTAATATCTATGACAGGCAGTACCCCCCCCGAGAAAAGAATAAAATTATGGGAATCTGCTAGAATAATAGTTGCTACACCACAAGTTGTACGTAATGATGTATTAAGTGGAAATTTAAGTTTAGAAAAATGCTCATTACTAATTTTAGATGAAGCACATCACTCAACAGGTAAACATGCTATGGCCCAAGCAGCAGAGCTGTATAATTCAGAATGCTTGAAACCGCTAATACTAGGAATGACTGCAAGTCCAGGTTCAAGAACAGAATTAGTAGGGGAGATATGTCAACGATTACAAATTCAAAGAATACACATAAGAGCATCTAAAGAACCTATGTTAGAAAAATATCTTGCAGGATTAGAGATACAAGAAATCATAGTTAATGTCCCAGACAAAATAAGAGAACTAGTAAATCCTTTAGAATTATGGATAAACGGTATTGTAGATAGAGAAAGAAGAAATGGAAGATATGTGCGTCCGGGTAACCCTTCATTTGGAGGACTAAATGAAGCAATGAGTAGAGCCCAACATGCTATATCAATCGGTGATAAAAGTGCATATTCATCGGTATCCCAAATTGCAACAGCAATGACTCTGAATCACCTAATTAATAATCTATTAACACAAGGCATTACAGCAGCAAGAGAATTTCTAGAAAACTCTGCAGACATAAGGAATAATATAAGTAAATCATCACAGAATTTCCATAAAGACTTACGAATCGTTGAATTAAAAAATAATTTAGATGGTATGGAAGAAATACATACTAAAGTTGGGACTGTCAGGAGATTAATAAGACAGCGACTTAGAAGAGATCCAGAGAGTAAAATAATTGTATTTGCATCTTTCAGAAATACAGTCGAATCATTAGATATGGCATTAAATAACTTAAAAGACGTGAAATCAATTCAAGTTATTGGTCAATCCGACAGGGCGGGAAAAAAAGGATTGAAACCAAAACAGCAAATTGAAGTCCTAAATAAGTTCAGAAAAGGAGAATATAATGTTCTAGTTGCAACATCTGTAGCAGAAGAAGGACTTGATATACCTAGTGCTGATTTAGTGATATTCTATGAACCGGTAGGCAGTGAAATAAGAACAATTCAGAGAAGAGGTAGAACTGGGAGACATAGAGAAGGAGAGGTAATGGTCCTTGTAGCAGAAGGGACTCGTGATGAAAATGCAAAAATATCAGCAGAAAAGAAAGAACAGAATATGCAGAGAGCGGTTCAAAGAATTCGACGGAAATTACCTCGGAAAGTACATGAAGATTTATCTAATCTGAGTAATTTCTCTGTCCAAAATGAGATTGAGACAATTACTGCATCTAACTTTATAAAAAATATTCGTAATGAAAATAGGCCGATAATAGCAGAAATAGATAATAATGAACCGATTTCAAATAATAATAATCATGACAATAACAAAACAAAACCATTAGACCCGAGTAATTTTAGACCAAGAGGGCAAACTGGGTTAGATGAATTCAGATACAAAAGGGATAGTTAGTTACCTATAACTAAAACTCTTGTTCTTAGTTGAGCGTACCTAGTATTATAATGACCCAATGCAAAACATAAAATTTCACAAAGATGAACTACAGGTATATCAGTATTAAGACCAGTTTTCTGAGAAGCTTTACCTTGGTAAATATCCATTATAGAATGTGACAAATTACATGAACTAACTATCATTTGCGCACCTTCTGATTTGGCATCATTAAGAACTGATGCTGCTAATTTTAAAACAGTAGGTTCTTCAGAAAATAAACTTGGAGCGCCTACACTTTGAGTTCGTGATTCCCAATTAACTGGATATCCGCCCAACGTTCTTATCAGTTGTTCCATATAATTTGGATCATAAACATCATCATCACCACAGAATCCATCTTGTTGAATATTAGGCCCGTAATAAGAAGCTACTCTAAAATCAATAGGATTCACTACCATTGATTCAAGTTTATCGAGTCCTATTTCATCGACAATAACATGTAATAAATGATTCACTGAAGTATCCCCTGAAAACTCTAGCCCACATGTTTTCAACAATATTGCATTAGTTTCTGCTAATAAAATAGGATCTGATTTTAACAAAAATAAATCTTCAGAAAGATTCCCTGCGGTCGATGCACAAGGAGTAAGAATATCTAATCCTAGAGCCTCAGCCTGAGCAAATATGCGTGCATTGAGAGTTAACTGAAGCCTTTGATTGACTTGACGAATAATCCCTGCACCACAACTTGTCGCACCATCTAATGAAGTTAGTTTAATACCTAACGACTTAATTAGCGGAACCATTGAATCTGCTATCTCTGGAGACCCTGAATGAGCGATATTCCCCGGGTGATAAGCATATTTAATCGCCATTAGAATCGTCCATCCATTTCGTTGTATATTGCGACTACTTCGTGATGATTTTTAACAGAGGAGTTGAATTGCCTTGGCATCTTTCCAAGACCTGCTGGTGGAGCGATGAATGCTAACATGTCATTAATCATATTTCCACCCGTTCTTGTGAAACCAAGTACCATTCTAGCTGTAACCCCTGTGAAGAGGTTCCCAAATAATCCAATAGGACCTAAAACTTGCCTGTACAATACTGTATCATTAACTCGTCCACTACTCTTCACGGTAAACGTATACCACCAAGCATGCTTACCATGACGACCAGTAAATCCATCTCTTGCTAAAGTGGAAGTTTTACAATCTAATAATGCATCATGTATGATTGAGCCTTTCCCTTGTCTCCTAATTGTTGCAAGATCTGTTTCTGCTTTTATTCCAATACTAGAGTCAAGAAGTTTTTCTATCTCTATTTTTTTTACTGAGGCTGTTCGAGGATCATTTCTTCTAGCCCATAACTGAGAAATTATTGCTGGACCATAGTAATCATCTGAATGGGAGGTCGCATCCGAAGATGCGTGAATTATAGGATAACTATGGATATCCATCATCGAGTGTAGTTTAGATGCAACAAGAGGAGGCATCGACCCCAAAGCGCCTTGAGGTGTATTCAAACCCTGACGCGTAGCTGATATCATCCATGGATTAGTAGATTCTCGTTTTGATTCTAAATCCCAATGTTCCACAGCAAGATCTCTAATTACTTCGAAGCCACTCAAAGGTTCAAGACGTAAACTAATGCTACCATTCCTAATCGGTGCTGCTGAATCAAGCCTCAGATTACCTGGTAGTACATACCTACCATTTATCGAGATTGCAGTAGAGGGATCATCAACGGTTCCATCACGGAAAGTCAGACTACCATCTTGTGTTAACTTAAGTGTTCTAAGTACTGCTAATATTGACATGTGTCCAGGTAAAGCGCAGACCCAAGTATCTTTACCAGTAGTTGAAGTATTAGGGTCATATCTGAATACACTTATCTCTGCATGTATAGATTCAGATTTGAGATTAGGTACTATGAAGCCATCTTCTCCAGAAGCGCCAGTCGAGTCTGAAGCCATTGATTCCATGATGGCTTGAACCATTTCCTCATGGAAAATTCCCTCACCATCAACAGCAGCCATAGAGGCGAGAGCATTGTCTGCCCACTCTTGAGAAATTTGGTCATAATCAACATCACAATCTACACGATTAACTAATCTATTACCGCCTAGTTGTTCGAACTTATTATCCCATTCTTTACCAGATTCACAAAATAGTTCATATGAGGTATCTCCCAATGCTAATACTGAAAAATTAACTCCTTTCAGGATACCTGCTGATGCAGAAGAAGCCTTAATCCAGAGTTCTTCTGCATTATCTGGTTGCTCACCTTCACCCCATGTTGAGCAGATAATTAAGACTCTTTTCTTTCCAGTAAGAGATGACAAGTCAAATCCGTCCATATCTGCAACTTCAGCCTCAAGACCATAGGCTGATGCCTGCTTAGAAAATTTCGCCGCTAATGCTTCAGAATTGCCAGATTGAGAACCAAAGAGAATGGTTAGTGAACGATCACCATCAGCTGAGATTTCCACTGATGACGATTCATTAACATCACTCGATACTACTTTAGATGACATCACACCAGATGCTTGAGCTTTGATCTGCTCGACTTGATCTTCTTGGAAAATTCCCGCGTCATCAACTGATCCCATAAGAGCAAGTGTTTCATCCATCCATAATTTAGCTGGATCTTCGTAATCAACATCACAATCTACACGTTTATTTAATCGATTACCACCTTGTTTCTCTAGCCAAGAATCCCATTCTTTACCTGACTCACAAAATAGTTCATAAGAAGTATCTCCTAATGCTAGAACTGAAAAATTAACTCCTGACATAGATGGAGAGCCTTCGGTATTTGCTGAAATCCATAAATCTTCAGCGTTATCTGGTTGTTCACCTTCGCCCCAAGTACTACAGCAAATCATTATTCTTTTTTGAGAAGATAAATCACTGATTTGGACCTCGTCCATCCCCTTAACAATAGCGTCTAATCCATACTTAGATGCTGCTTTTCCAATCTTAGAAGCCATATCTTCAGCATTGCCAGATTGTGAACCAAATAGTACGAGGAGAGAACGGTTGCCTGACATATAAACACCAATACCCTTGTGGGCAATCCTTTCGAACTATCGGTGATTATTGAATGTAGCGTGTAGAAGTAGTGACAAAAGATCTATGAGAATGTAAATTTACATTCCCATTCCGTCGAATTCGCCGCCATCCATTGGGCTTGATGCTCGACTAGAAATTACATCATCTATCCTCAAAATCATTACTGCTGTTTCAGTAGCAGACTGAACCGCCTGATCAACTACTCGGCTAGGTTCGAAAACCTTTCCAGCAGCCATATCTGCAACTCCACCTTCATACACATTAACTCCATAATTCGATTTACCTTCAGAGTGTGCTTTACGTAAATCGATTATAGTATTTACAGGATCTAAACCTGCATTTTCAGCAAGCGTCCTAGGGATTACTTCTAATGCACCTGAAAACGCCTCAATAGCCATCTGTTCACGTCCACCTATACCTTCTGCGTAAGCTCTCAAATCTCGACTTATAGCTGCTAGTACTGAACCGCCACCAGTTAGGACTGCTCCATCTTCATAGGCTACTGCTACAACACCAATAGCATCATCGAATGCTCTATTTATTTCATCAATAACATGTTCAGTTCCACCTCTAAGAAGCACAGACACACTCTTAGCATCCTTACATCCAGTAATGAAGATCATATCTGACTCTCCTATTTTTCTTTCATCAACTTTAGATGCAAAGCCTAAATCATCAGATGATAAATCATCTACATTAGTGACGATTTTACCACCAGTAGCCTTTGATAATGCCTCCATATCACTCTTCTTCGCTCTCCTAATTGCTAACAAGCCTGCCTTCGACATGTAGTGTTGAGCTAAATCATCAATACCTTTCTGGCAAATAACTACTGTTGCTCCAGATGCTTGAATCTTTTCAACAAGTGACCTTAGGTATGATTCTTCTTCGTCTAGGAACTGAGAAAGCATATTTGGGTCAGTAATCTGTATTTTAGCATCAACCTCTGTTTTCTTAACTTCGATTGCTGAATTAATAAGAACTATTTTCGCGTCATTGATTACTTTTGGCATACCTGAATGTACTCTCTCTTTATCGAGAATAATTCCATCAACTAATGTGCTACTACCAATTGAACCTCCTTGTTTCTTTTCGACTTTGACATCATCAAGATCAACTACTACTTGACCATCGACATCTTGAGCTACGGAAAGTACTGCTCTTACGCATATATCTGCAAGAAATTCCTTAACAGCCCCGGCACTTTTCCCTGTCAATGCAGTTTTAGCAACTTCTGATAACATTGCTTCATTAGTGTCCATTGAATGTTCTTCAATTAATTCCGCTGCTTTTTTCGCTGCAAGCCTGAACCCTTCACAAATTACTGTAGGATGAACATTTTGATCAATTAGATCTTCACTTCTTTTCAATAACTCACCAGCAATTACTACAGCACTGGTAGTACCATCATAGCAATGCTGTTCCTGTGTTTTAGCAACCTCAATTATCATTTTAGCAGCAGGATTAGTAATATCCATTTGTTTTAAAATTGTAGCGCCATCATTTGTTATGACTACATCGCCCATCCCATCAACTAACATTTTATCCATACCTTTTGGGCCAAGGGTTGAACGAACTGAATCTGCTACGGCCTTAGCTGCAGCGATATTGTTACTCTGAGCAGAACGCCCACTCGTCCTTTCAGTGCCTTCTTTTAAGATAAAAATTGGTTGTTGTCCATTGTACATTGGAAATAAGCCTCCTGTATTAGGATTCGCTCGACTTAAGGGGCCCTCATAAGGCCTCGCACAAGAAGAAAAAATCTAATCAGTAGAAATCAATCTTGATTCTGCTTATCAATCCATTGTTGACCATAGTGAATCCATTGCTCAATAGTCCACCCCTCAGGAAGACCTGATTCAGGTATAGCAGGTACACCCGAAGGCAATTCTATCTCCTCAACTACATCTTCAACTACATCTTCAACTATATCCTCTTGATACGATAATACAGGTAATGGTGGTGGTTGTTCAAAGAGATCCTTGGACCCCCCATACATCGAGTTAGCAATCTTATCTGCAGAGGGTAATTCAGGAGCGCTTGGCGGAATATCTTGATTAAAACCACTAGATTGAGTATATTCGTAATCATCAAATGAAGAAATTTCTTCTAATGGAGATTGGGCACTACGGACGATACGTAAAGTAGCGACTAGAACCACAACGAGTAAGATGAAACCAATTAGGAAGAATAGCAAATTACCAACTAGGCCCGCGATTACACCAGCATCAGGACCTTCGTCAATTGGATCTATTTTCAGCATATTTATGGTAGCACTTCTAGATACCTTATCGATATCGCCATCAACATTAAGCGATAGTTGGAAGTTTTCTGTATTATTTTCAAGATTCTTTAGATTATTCTCAGTAACAGTTAGATAAATCGTAATCACTCTAGTAGATTGCGATTCAAGTACAAAGTTTTGATCACTAGTATCAACTCTTGCATCAATTATATAGTTAAAAATTGGAGCGTCTCTATCGATATCAGCTCTGAGTAGTTGAGCATCAGTAGGATGTTCATTTGTAACAGTGAAAACAACCTCTATATCATTTCCTTTTTCACTAATTTCTAATGGTAATGGAGGGTCGAGTGTAATCCAACCCTGAGCACCCACCTGGAACTCAGCTACCCCTGACCTCGAGACTTGATTCTCAGTATTTTGTGAAAGAACACTAGTAGCAGTCAGAGTAATACTTCGATCACCGAATGCATTATCGCCAAAAGAATATCGAACTGTTAGATTGTAAGAATCACCCGGAAGAATAAATGGTGTTTTACCATCATTCAATCCAACTGCAGAGGCAGATACATCTGAAAAATGATTAAATGAAATTGCAAACGAATCTGGAACATTACCCTGATTCCATATTCGCCAATTAACAGTACGAGAATCATCACCACCACGGAATACCTCATCTAGCATATCTAAATCTTCAACTACTACTAAGTTAGTTTGAGGCACAGTAAGGAGAATTTGAGTAGATTTTTGATATTGAGAATTAGTTTTACTCGTTGCAGTAATTATTACAGAATACGTTTCATTAACAATACCATATGGCATAGGAAGTAATAAAGTCACAGTACTATCACCTCCAAATGGATCAATTTCAAATGTTTGTTCAGTATTCATTTCAAGACCAAGTTTCCAGTCTGCTTGAATATCTAAATCAAAAGATTCAGGAGAATTACCATTATTTATCAGCCTTATTTCTATTAACCTCAATGAGTCATCTGCCGGAGCTACAAGATTGGATACTTCTGGTTCCATGACTAAATCTGAATAAATTGGAACAACTATATTGACCTGCCACTCAGCAAGATACTGAGCTGGAGACATACCAGATGCAAGTAAAGTAACAGGATAAGTTCCTGGAGATACCTGAGGGGGGACAGTAATCACTGCATCAATCTCTATGTCATCAGTCAATTGTAATTCTAGATTAGATATTTCTGAACCGTCATACATCCATATAACCTCTGCATTATCAACCCAGTCAATATTAGGGAAAGATGCTGCAAAATTCCATGTAGCTATTTGATTACCAGTATTTTTCAAAGTCATAGGGATAACGCCCGAAGCACCCGGTTCCAGTGTAGCTGCCGGATTTTGCAAAGTTGCTTGCTTTAATTTACAAGAATAAGCAGGCATTACCGAAACTGGAAGGCGAAGAGCGTCTTTACTTAAATTCGTAATACCATCATTCACCCAAACATCCCAAAATAGATCTTGAACACCTGAACCATCAGGCACTGTGAGGTTGAACCAAGTATCCATATATCCAAGAGCTGGTATCACCTTACTAATGACGTAATTATCATGGTCAACAGGATTATTCGAATCTATTCGTAAAGGAAAATCATACATCCAAGATTTATTAGTAACTTCGGTATAGAGTCTCAAAGTAATATCAATATATCCATTATTCTTTATTTTACAATATAGCGAGGGTGGATTAGGATCTGAAGGAACTACCAGATAAGAATTGGGGAGAGGATCGTCACAATCAAAATCTAAGGTATATTCAGGTACTTTTTCAACTGCGAACAGTATAAATGAATCAAGTTGTATCCCAGGACTAGAATATGAACTATTGGAATCAAATCTGAATGCCACGGTATATTCCCCGGATGAATGGACATCTGTCATATTCCAGACTAATTGGCTCCATTCCCCAGAAGTTGAAAGTTGCTGAGATGTATAATTATAAAATTCACCTATACCACCAGAATTAGCTTCTAATCTTATTTGGTCACCTGCACCCATTTCTCCCCAAGCATTAGTAACTAGTTGGATAGTAAGGAAATCAAAACCTTTTAATCGAATTTTACAGAAGTTATTACCATAATTAGCACTCACAGCAGAATCTAGAGTACCTACACCTAATCCATGACCGGGTTCATTACAGTTATCGAATGGAGTGAACCAACCCCACCATAAATTATCATGCCTATTACTAGCATAAGTTGCACCAGGACGTGAAACACGCCAATGGTTTTCACCATCTGCACTTGAGGAATTATCCATCCTCCAATGCCCATAACTATCTGGATCATTAGATAATTGACCAGATGAATCATAACCAGCACCGACCCAAGTTGGTACATTAGCCTGCAATTGATTTGTACAATCAATGATATTATCACCATCTACATCACCACAAAAACCATTCTCCATTGGATCATTCCACATAGCAACTGGGACATACCTATCTAATTCATTATTGGACTCAGTATCATCAGCAAGTCCTCCATCGACTATACCCCTGAGTATGATACCACCAACTAGATATCCATTTTCATCTAAGGCACTATGAGCAGAACTAGGGGTCCAAACAAAGGATGCTTTCAAAGATTGAAAACCAGAAAGTAGCATACTAACGTTATATTCCGCAATAATAAATCCTATAGGATGCCATATTTGCAAATATCCTTCTGCTGAAGCAGGTTGACCAGATGAACCCGCTTGAGTATAAGTCACATTGATTTGTATAGTCTCATCACGCATGACATATTCTACAATTGAACCATCTGGTTGAGTCCATTGATTAGCATCTCTAGTCTGGTTGCCTAACTCTATCGAGGTCACTTCAAAATCAATTAGAGATTTAGTCCCCACATCACTTTCAAAATCACTTTCATCTAACTCTGGAACCATAACAAGAGGCGATAAACTCATCAGAAGCAGAATTGATAATACAAAGAAAGGTGACAGCGTACGCATGATTAACAAAACTATTCGGTTGCTAATTCGTGTAAGAATGTTGGGGGTAGAAGTTCTTTATAGTAAGTCATTGACTAAATAAGTGGAACAAAGAACGTCATCATAAAATCCACATATACTCCTCATGATTCAATGAAGAACTTATGCCCCCATTGGAACGCGTGCTTAATATGGAAGGTAGAGCCAATCTGTCTCATCGACTCGGTTTAGCTCTCATATTGTTTGTACAAATTACTATTATACCGATTATAGGTTTTTCATTAACTTACTTGATAGATATAGATAGAGATAACTTCAGCATAGCAATAAGAACTGAATTATTTTATTGGATTTTAATATCTGGACTTACATACGGAATAATTTGTTTGGCTCTAGCATTAATCATAGGTGGATTCAGACCTTCAATTATTGTTGAACGAGGTGGATGGCTCCCCAGTTTGGGGTTAAGCCGTAGAAAATATGATCCAGAACTTATCGACAGAGCAAAAATGGCTGCCTATTCAAGTCCATATGGGAAAATGAGTCGATTAGTAGCCAATAGAATAAAAAATGATCAGTCTGAATTATTTGCAGTACATGGTGGTCTTCAATTACTCGCGGTACCATCACAAGTCCTATTAATTTCAATACCTCTAATAATTATGGAAGGAATCCCTGAAAGTTATATCCGGAGAGATAGTGCATTTGAATTAGGAATGATTGGGTATATCATCGGATTATGGGTTGCATTTAGAGTACAACCTATTATTTCATTACAACTGGTAGGATTTGCATCAATGTTTAGAAAAATATTATGGAGAATTACAAAAATATCTTGGATTTTACCTGTATTAATATTATGGGGATGTGCCCGAATGATTTTGCAATTTTCATTATCCACATTAGGTATAGATATTACGCAGTGGCATGATGTTCAACTGGAAGGAGTAATCTTAAATTTAGTAGCGCCAGAAGCTCAAATACCTGAAACTGCAATAATTGACTTCCTAGTAGCCATCTCTGTGTTACCCATGGCTGCATTCACAACCATAAGTGTATTAGGTGGTTCTAATGGCCTTTCACCTTGGATGAAAAATAAAGAAGAAGAACTGGAAAATCTTGCACAACAAAGTCTTCCTGAATCTACTAACATGAATGAAAAAAGTGAAGATGAAAGTGAAAAATACATAGAAGAAAAAGATGATACTAATGATAGCGAAAATATTGAAGATTCAAGTGAAGAGAGAATGATAGATATTCCATACGATCTATTCGATTAAATCAGATATTGGTAACGCCCTTTCTATAAATCTATTCAGTAAAATCCAACCACTAGATAGGCATAGTGCAAAAGGTAAACCACTTGGCCCAGCGAAGTATAGAATTACTGAAGAAAAAACAAAAACTACTATTGAAGCAAGAAAATGATCTTTCAGAAAAAACCATGAAATTAAAAGAGTAAAGAAACCAAATAACCAAATCGATAGAGAAAAAACTGTTGTTGATGTGTCTTGAACTAGCAAGAACATTTCTGTTATTCTGCCATCTCCCACATTCAACCTAATCTACCTCGGAACTAATTTTGAAAGTACTTTTTCTACTCTGTCCATACCTTTCGAAATATCTTCACGGCCAATTGTATATGCGAATCTAAGATGCCCTTCTCCCGCTTCTCCGAATGCAGTACCAGGGGAGCATAAGACACCACCTTCAAGCATTTTCATAGCTAATTCTTTACTATTATATCCAGGGATGTCAAATTTAGGGAACACATAAAATGCACCTGTAGGTATATTACAGGAAACTCGAGGCATCGCATTTAATCTTGCACAAATTAGGTCTCTGCGAGTCTTAAATTCAGCACACATAAGTGCTGGATAATCACTGGCTTTTTCTAAAGCCTCAAGAACTGCATATTGCATTGCATCATTACTACAAGCAGTCACATAATATTGCATTTTTGTTAACTGAATCATTGCTTCAGGATCCGGAGATAATAAATAGCCAATTCTCCAACCAGTCATTGCGAATGTTTTGGAAAATGAATTAATCATAATCACTTTATCATATCCAGCACCGAGGAATGATACATGTTCTGAATCATAAACAATCTTATCATAGACCTCATCAGTGATAAGCCATAGATCATTTTCTTTAGCAAAATTCACTAATTCATCTCTTTGAGATGCTGTGACATTACCACCAGTAGGATTGCTGGGGAAATTATATAGAATCGCAATAGTATTTTCATTAACTCTAGATTTAAGATCATCTAACTGAGGTACAAAGCCATTCTCGAAATGACAAGGATACATATTCGCTTCACCCGCACACAAGACAATATCTGTAGGATATAGGGGGAAGTAAGGTTCAGGGATTAGAACATTATCACCTGGATTCACTAGTGCAAGAAATATATCTAACAAAGCATTAGTACCACTCATTGTTATACAAACATTTGATTGATCGAGGTTAATATCACGATGATGCCATGATTCCGCTATTTTTTGTCTTAACTCAGGAAGTCCTGCAGTAGTTGTATATTTGTTCCTACCTTCTTCCATTGCTCTAGAAAATGCCTTAATTGCAATAGGTGGAGGTTGAAAATCAGGTTCTCCTAATCCAAATTGAATTGCATCATCTCCAGCAAGGTCAAACATACGTCTGACACCTGTCGGTTCTATGCTATTTGCTCTATCTGAGAAGCGCACCACGGCCTCCGGACACGGACACAGTGATATGAAAGGAATGTATCGTAAACTTCAATCAATCTATTATTTCAGCATCAATAACATCAACATTATTTGAATACTTAAACTTACTACTAAGTGATGAAATTTGAATATCGCCACGGTATACAAGTAAAATTGCAGATAACCAAATTACACCCACTAATGCAACGAGAATATATACAAAAGAGGATATCGAATATGAGGAAGAAATACCACCCTCGCCTTCAATTTGGACAACCACTGGAAGTGATTGACCAGATGATGAAAAAGAGGTCACTTCTAGTGTATGTTCACCTTTAGATAATTTTTCTAAATTAATATTCACATACCAATCAAAAGGAGTTAATGTATCCAATGGTACTTCTGACTCTGAAGAATTGAATGTTGCATCATACCACTCACCACCATCAATTCTAAATTGGACAGAATCTATGGAACCAGATTGACTCCAGGAATGGCCTATTAACTGGATTGTATCATTTCCACTCTGACTCAATAAGTGATTCTGTATAGAAGGATCAATTAATTCCGTAATACCATTATCTTTGAGATACATGGCAAGTTTTGTAGCTGAATATGCATCAATCATTCCATATCCAAAATCACGATTCCAGTAAGGATCAATGTCAGGAGCACTAGGTTCTCCACGTCTTTCAGCAGTTTGTTTGAGTATTTCTTTCAATTGTAGTGGTGTTAAATTTTCATTTGATTCCCAAACAAGAGCCATGATTCCTGAAACGGAAGGAGTGGCATAAGAAGTTCCAGAACCTCTACCAGTATAGGTATTAGTTGAGGCATCACCTATTAGATTTGAACAACTGCCACTAGTCACACATCCTTCTGCCTGAATGATATTCGACCCTGGAGCACTTATTTCAGGTTTTAATTCATTTAATGGATTATTATCTCCGTTGTCTTTCCTTGGTCCACGTGAAGAATATCCTGCGATAGTATCGTCTTCTCGATTGATAGTATTTAGGTCATCTGTCGCGCCCACTGTCACCGATAAATCAGATGAACCCATACCAGATAGACCATCGTTATCAGGACCATCATTACCCGCCGCTACTGAAACTATTATGCCAGCAATCATTGCTTCATCTAAGATTCGACTATGCATGTCAGAACCATCAGAACCACCATTTTCATGACTTGTTATACCCCATGACAAAGAAATAATATCAATACCATAATACTCTTCAGATACTCCAGGCCAAGCATCATCATGATGATCAATAACCCATTGTAAGCCATTCATAGCAGATTCATAGAATTCTTGTTCAAGGAGATAATTTTCAAATGGTCCAGCACCAACGTCTGTTCCAATCCTTATATCAATTAAAGTAGCATTTGGAGCCGATCCATAGTAATCTGATTGAGTACCATCTGCCTCTATCCCTGTTGCACTGGCCATACCCATACATGCAGTACCATGTTGATTACCATCATCTGGATCAAAAGAACCATCTTCCTCTCTCAAAGGATTAGAAAGAAGACATGTTGGATCAGTATGGACATAACAGACTGCATCATAACCTGCAATAAATTTCTCACTAAGTCCAGGATGCTCATTATCTACGCCTGTATCTACAAGAGCGATATTCATCCCTCTTCCACTAACACCAAGATCCCATGCACCTACTGGATAATCAGAAGAATTACGTGCTTTAACAGCGGGTGTTTGGATATCACCATAGAAAACTACTGATCCATAACGTTCTACCATTACTACGCCATCTAGTTGAGAAATTACCTCTATCAAATTACTTTGAATTCCACCTAATAGAAGAGCATCTACAACTGGTAATTCAAGATTGACATTTATTCCAAGTACAGAAAGTGCATCAATATCTGAATCAGTAACATCTCTTGAATAGGAAACTCCTACGTTAACAATTCCAATCTCTTCCTGTAGAGAGTCATATATGCCATTCCTATCCAAATCCATACTAGTTGTTTGCCACCAAGGGATAAGAGTACTCCAAGAAATAGATTCTTGAAGTGGTACTTCACTAGATTGACCTACAGGGATTATCTGCAAATCATTAGCAAAAGGATCATCAGGACTTCCAGCAGCGAGACTCCCAGCTAATGGTGTGGTGAGTAAAAATATAGCAAATATCGTAACTACTCGGCGATTCATCAGATATGGGCAAATGTATTTTGTCCTTCAACCCTACCCCTAAAAGTTCCTAATAAATTGAAACAAATGACGAAAAATAAGGCTATATTTGGTGGGGGCACTGGGATTTGAACCCAGATCAGCGGGTATCTTCCGCTTAGCGTGCACTTGGTAATTGCACGCTTTCGAGTTGCGACGGGTCAGTGCTCCAATTGGTCATCAATATTATCAGATCACTAATTCGTCGTCATTCCCGTGCAATTGGAGCCCGCTGTACTACCAAGTTATACTATACCCCCAAGGGTAATCCTATCGAGAGACGTTACTCTTATGATGCTCTCGGTGTGGAGAATTCTAAAATAATAAAAATAACACTATATTTTCATCATAATAGGTCCTGCTATAATACTGACAGATATCCAAATTCCAAGTATTATGCAGGCTAAACCCCAAGCACGTGGCCGGAGACCTACGCTAAGTGAACCCATGATACGAGATATATCGCCCGGAAGTGAAATAATTCCTCTGAAGAGAACTACAACAATACCTGCCATCAGAGCATATCCAATGAAGAAGAGGATACAAATAATCAGTAACATTCCATCAATTATGTTACCGTCTCTAATTAGCCCGAATATTCCAGATCTTGCAATCGCTCCAATTGCTTGAGGTATTGCACTAGGTGCTCTAAGCCATAATAACCAAGCAACCCATAACCCTAGATGCATATCATCTAGGAAATTATTTTCTTTTCTCCAAGTACGATAATCTTCAGGTAATCTAGAATAAATTTTCTTACCGATTACCTCTATTTCTTTGACACCACCTCTGAGGAGCATAGAAAATCCGTGATAAACTAATAATAAACTCAATAATAATTCAATATAAATCCAGAAAGAACCAAAACCAAAAGAAGACATTAATGAAACAGGAAGAGCCCATATAGAAAATCCAATACTAGCAGCATATACTGTGAGAGCAATCCCTGCACCTGGAATGAGTGGAGAGTCTGGTAGTTTGTACTTATTCCCTCTTGGCATTGCTAAAATTAGTATAGGTAAAAATGTAGTAGTAAAAATTAATCCGAAAATATCTAGCGGATTCTGACCTGAACCAATGTAAGATGAATCTACTGAATCTTCTATTGATTGAGGAGACATTGTTCCTGCCTTCCAAGATGAAATAAATCCAGCCGAATCAATCACAAAGACTGCATCAGAAGCCCTACTTGGAAAAGATTTACCTGTAGTTGAGTCCTTATTATCCAAGAGAACGGGCCAACTCCCATTAATTTCATTGACTAATTTTTCAAGATCTAAACTATTGACACCTTCACCTGTAGCAATCTGAATAAATGCAATATTATCCCCCATTACTTTCTTAGCAATTTCAAAGTCAACTCTTTGAAGCTCAGCATTGGGAGAACTAGGCGTAAATAGACCAACAACTATCGCATCATAATTGGAAGTTAATTCACTAAATTCGACTAGTTGAGTTTCTGTTCCATGTTCGTACAAAGAGAATGATGGAGCAGCGCCTTCCATTCTTGGTTCTTCACTAGATATATCGGGTAAACTCAATGCTGGTCCCAAAGTTGTTAATGCTAGTAACAAAATTACTCCATATGCTGGAAGAGGCAACATAGCATCTCTCATAGATACCACCACCCATGAAATAATTCCTAATGGGATTAAGATTGCTGCCCAAGACCCATTCATTAATGCCGGTTCCGATTGTAATACTTCAAATCGTAAAACACCTACAAGATTACAGCTATCAGCAGGATTTTGATCAGATAATTTGTAACAACTATCAATCATATATTTCCCTGGAGATAATTGCTTTGGGGATGACCAAGTGAGGACTGTTCGATTTAACTCATCAATCCTATAGCCATGAGGAGTTTCAAAATGATCTAGTCGTGAATCTTCATCCGCATTCCCATGAATTAGATCTTCCCATTCTGCTGGACCAATTACCTCTAGCACTTGAGATAAGTAGAGATCATTACCCCAAGGTGAGTTCGGAGTAAATTCCACTCTTATGATGCCATTGGGATCAACAGTTTCATCTAATTCAGGATAGATTAGTTCACCTTTGAATTCGATACCTGTAGTTGCGTCATAAGTATCCCACCAAAGTACTCCTGTCTGGGCACAATCATGTAAAACATCAATTTTCAAACCTATTAAATCACCTTTTTGAAGGCTAACATTGACATTATTAGCATCAACAGTAAATTCATGAGCAAGAGTAAATGATTCTTCCATCACTATTGAATTAGTCTGGGATTCCAATAATAATTGTGTATTCCCTAAAGATAAAGACACAGAAAATGAAGTTTCAGAACCAAGGGGAGAACCTGGTAATACATTAGTAAATCTACAACCATCATTAGCAACATCTAAAGAAGCAAAAAGATGAATTGTGATATTACCATTGAATACTATATCCTCTTGTAATGGAGCGGACATAATGTCTACTAGATTAACCGGACCAACCGTTTTTTGGAAATCGACCGAACCTACGGGTTGGCCGGTTAAAGAACTCCAATTATTATCTAGATATTGAGAACCAGATTCCCCTTTAAGAAAAAGACGATGGCTGTCTGGTTTTTCCCACTCAAGACCAGGGCCATCAGGAGCTATTATTTGGGCAGAAGACATACTTGAGATAGATAATAAAATAAGTAAAAATATAGATAATGGAACAAGCGTATTGCTAGAACTCCTACCATCCATGTTTATGCCACCACCTATTATTACTCAAAACCAACCCTCTAATGCTCAAAGTAATTGAGTGTAAATAAGTATAGCCATTAACGCACCAGAAGAGGTTGCAAGAAAATTAACGCCATGTTTACCAAGATATCCACGATTCTCCAATATAGCTCCCAAAAGTGAGTCTACTTGACAACCCAACCAACCAATAATAGTTATCAAAAATAATAAATTAACTTTTGAGATAGTTGATTCATCAGGAGAAAATATCACACCTATTACTGCAATTATCAAAGCACCTATGAAAGCTGCAATCGTACCAGTGGGAGACATTCCACCATTGGTACCTGCTGCAACAGACTGAAGTGTAGTTATACTTCTAGTACGTAAATCAAGAGAACCTATTTCTGAAGCTAAGGTATCAGATAAGGCAACAGAAATACTACCAATAGCTGCTAAGTATATCCATCCTTCACCTGGAGAAATATAATTATAAATAGCAACTAATGAAACTGCACCACCATTTGCTAATACATTACGCCATCCTCTGAGGCCTTCATTTGCTTCTTCAAGAGAAAGTGCTCTTTTTTCTTCTATTCGCCATTTGGTCGCTAAAGAACCTGTTACAAGGAATATAAATAATGCAAGTAACCAAGTCCAATGCCCTAATATTGATACTGTTAATCCAGTAAAAGTAGCTGCAACTATACCACTCGAATCAAGAAGGTCTTTGATTCGAGATAGTATCAATAATGTTAGGACAAGAGCGAGAGAAATTAATTGCTCATCGTCCAGATTCAGAGTAGACATCTAAACATCCTGCTAATACAGTTAGTCATGAAGGATTCGGAGAGATAGAGTCTATTCTTACTAAAATACGAGTTATCATTTAGATAAAGAATTAATGCCTCTCATCAATAAAGATGAAACTAATAGAACTATAATCACCATAATTACAATCCATAATAAAGACACCATTATTACTTGATTCTCTGAAAAACCAAATTCATATCCGAGATAAGAAATTATTATCCCTGAGCCATTCCATAATGAATGTCCAAAAATAGCAATTAATAATCCCCATGTAAGAGATTTAGGAGGAATAATTTTCATTATTGAATCTGAATTAATTATTGATTCATCAGATGCATTCAGACTTAATTCCCCATTATGATCTAATGAATGCGAAAAATCACCCCATATTGAATTAGGGTCGGAAATAAGAGATGTAGAAATATTATCTATTTTATTCCTTGAGATTGTCCAATTAAGATTAGAAGTAGGATTTTCTGCATCTTCAAGTGCCTGTGACATAGTATATTCTGGACCGTCGTAACCAGATATGTCACCATCCATATCAACATCAATACCAACACTTTCAACAAGATTCATAGATTTAGAGGTAATACTATGAATTAGAAAAATAACTTTCGCCTTATTCTTAGATTCACTCAACCACCATCCTAGTGCTGCTCCACTAAATGATGTCCATACTGCATGGCCAGGTATTGAACCAATACCTCGAATTAATGATGTTATCAGAAGACCTGTGAATCCTCCACTACCATAGGAAATCAAGAGATATTGGAAATTTTCAGCTATTGCAAACCCTAAACCAACCGTGAAACCTATTTGAAAACCACTTTTTGGACCTTTGATTGATGAAATAAAACAGATAACTGCAAGAAATTTGAATATTTCTTCACCTATGGGGGCACTCAAAGTATAGGTGATGAATTCTTCAGAACTAATAGACCAAGAGGATGGGACTAGAATGGGAGTTAACCAACTGTTAATCATTATAGCAGGTATCCCTGCAGCCATACCAGCGATTAACCAAATCTCTGCATCTCTCAAACGAGTAGGTAAACCAATCCAAGAATTAGATGATGCCCACCAAGCATAAACTGGTACAGAGAATAAAATAAGCGTCATAGGAAATGCCATTATTATAGAAAATATCATACCAATATCACCAAAGGATATCTCGATAATAGCGATGGCAAATGAGATGAATAAAGATATAAAAAATATTAACCAAACCCAGAACGAAGGTGGTGTATCTATTACAGAATCATCTCTTACCAAAAATCTAAACATTTTACTTGACATAGTAGTCTGAATAGAACCACCCTCAGGTATTGGATGAGCAGTCATTCCACCATCGTAAGGGACTACTAAACGAACTTCTAATAATTTAGGCTTATGAAAATAAAGAAGAAAAAATAAACAAGGTAAAGTTACAAAACTGCAACCAATTACATACAATGGTTCACCTTCAACGATACCAATTAATTGAGCTGAAAACGCCTGAACGAGAAATACCATAACTAATGAATTTACAAGTAAAGAAAAATATCTTCTAAATGGTTTACTTACTCTCGATAATTGAAAATCATTTGGAGCAGTTGATAATATGACGGGTTCAATAAGTTGTATTTTACGACCTTGGTTATCAGTAGTAATTCGAACCAATATATTCACCAGAGTGTCGCTCAGATCGCCCATCACTCGCGATACCCAAGGCATCCGGTGCGGTTCCTCATCACTGCGACAACTCTCGGAGAATGATTACACATATTGGATTTACCTAGAGAATTAGACAATAGCGCCACATGAACCGCAATATATCTCCTTTCGAGTACTATCTTTCTGCATACTCCATTCACCACAAGCAGGGCAAGGAGGTAAACCTCGTTCACTAGGCTGAACTACAGGCCCACGACGAGGACGTTTTTTTACAGGTCTGAACCAACCTTTTTTTGGTTTCTTAACTTTCGGCAACCTACCACCATTGATTACCAGAAGGGCTATCATTGAAGATTGTTATGATACCGACTAAATGATTTACTTTACCTTTATCTCAAATCATGCAAGTTACTGTCTTAGGCGCGGGAGTTTCTGGTTTAAGTACGGGAATCCGACTATTAGAAAATGGTTTCGAAGTTAAAATGATGTCTGAGAAAATAAGTCCTAATACCGTATCAGATACAGCCGCTGCTTGGTGGTATCCGTTCCTTGCAGAACCAATCCAGAAGACTAATAGATGGGCTTCAGAAACATTTAACGAACTATTATTCCTTAAAGATAAGAAAATGTTAGGATTCATAACTATGCGATTAGGAAGAGAGTATTTAGAGGAAAAATGTGAGCCACCTGGATGGAGTCTCGAACTACCTCATTTCAGAATCCTCAATCAAGAGGAAATTGTAAAAGGTTACTCATTTGGATGGGAAATGGAAGCACCAGTCATTGAGATGAACTTGTATATGCCTTGGCTATTATCTAGATTCGAAGAATTAGGCGGAATTTTAGAGTTAAAAAAGTTTAATTCACTGGAAGATATACCAGGGGATTTCGTAATAAATTGTTGTGGACTTGGAGCCACTAAATTATGTAATGATGATGATGTAATACCAATTAGAGGACAGGTGATATATATTCAGCAAGACCCTGGTTTTGGTAGATATGATCAACAACCTGATACTCTAACCTATACAATTCCTCGTAGAGACGTCACAGTTCTTGGAGGTACTGCTCAAAAAGGAGATTGGGATGAGAATATCAGAATCGAAGATACTGAACAGATACTTAAGAAATGTGAGGCATTATGGCCTGAGCTTGATCGAACTAAAATTGTAGGTACAGCGGTTGGACTAAGACCTTCTCGTTATGAAGTAAGACTTGAAAAAGAAAAAATCGGTGAAAAAACTATCATCCATAATTATGGCCATGGAGGAGCAGGAGTTACCCTCTCATGGGGATGTGCTGACGAAGTAGTTAAATTACTAAGGAATCAATAAGTAGATTTCGTAGTTTTAACTATTACAGACGCGATTTTGTAAGGGTCAGCATTGGAAGCCGGTCTTCTATCTTCAAGTCTACCTTTCCATCCATCTTCAACTGTACCTATGGGAATTCGAATAGATGCACCTCGATCAGATACACCATAAGAAAATGAGTCAATTGATTGAGTTTCATGCAGTCCGGTTAAACGTAATTCGTTATGTTCACCATAGACATCCATATGTCTCTTAATATTCTTTCCAAATGCCTCACATACATTATTGAATACTTCCTCATTACCACTTTCACGTAATTGAGTATCTGAGAAATTAGCATGCATACCTGATCCATTCCAATCACCCTTGACAGGTTTAGGATGATATTCAATATAGTATCCATAATTTTCTGTTAATCTATCCAATAAGTATCTAGCAACCCATAATTCATCTCCAGCTTTCTTGGCACCTTTAGCGAATAACTGAAACTCCCATTGACCACATGCAACTTCTTGATTGATTCCTTCAAACTCAATACCTGCAGCAATACACAAATCTGCATGTTCTTCAACAAATGATCTACCATGCGTATTTTTCCCACCAACGGAACAATAGTACAGACCTTGAGGGCCAGGGTAACCACCTAATGGGAAACCTAATGGCAATTGAGTATCAACATCCATGATGAAATATTCTTGTTCGAAACCAAACCAAAAGTCATCATCGTCATCATCGATTGTAGCTCTTCCATTCGAGATATGAGGTGTTGAATCAGGATTCAAAACTTCATTCATTACTAAGAAACCATTTTCTCTAACGGGATCTGGAAAAATTGCAACGGGTTTCAGAAGACAGTCGGATGATCCACCCTCTGCTTGTTTGGTAGAACTACCATCGAAACACCAAATAGGACAATCTTCTAATTTACCGCTGAAATTATTTCTCACCATAGTCTTACTTCTCATATTTTGTGTAGGGAAATATCCATCTAACCAAATATACTCTAATTTTGCTTTATCCGCCATAGGCAACCGTCTAATAAAGAGGTTTATTATATATTCGATTGAACATATAAAAGAAGGATTATTCGAATAAAAATCAACTACAACGCATAATAATATACATTCAACTAAAAATATTGCTAATAATTGCCTAAATGACTAAAGTGACATAAATTTAAAGGGGTAGAGGAGGACAAATGAATAT